>CAYVED010000003.1:70142-78412 GCA_964449975.1 uncultured Muribaculaceae bacterium | reverse complement strand
CAAAAGAAATAGTTACGAAAGCGGACAACAAATAATAAAATACTCTAATGGCAAAAATACAAACAGGACTTGGAAAAGGATTGGGAGCGCTTATATCCGATGTAAACTCCATACAGAACAAAGCGAACAGAAACGTTTCCGATACGGCACAACACCCCATGGTTTCAACATCCGAAATAGATATAAGAAAGATAGAACCCAACCCCTACCAGCCCCGTACCGACTTCAATCAGGAAGCCATAGAGGAACTGGCGGACTCCATAAAACTTCTGGGACTTATACAGCCTATTACGGTAAGGCCCCTTGAAGGCGGGAAATATCAGATAATAAGCGGCGAAAGAAGATTCCGGGCAAGCATGCTGGCAGGACTTGCAAGTATCCCCGCATATATCCGGAAAACAGACGACCGGGGCATGCTCGAAATGGCTATCGTTGAGAATATACAAAGAGAAGACCTCGACTCCATAGAAGTCGCAATGAGTTTCCAGAGGCTTATAGAAGAATGCAGTCTTACCCAGGAAGCAATGGCGGAAAGGGTAGGTAAAAAAAGGGCTACCGTTACCAACTATCTGCGGTTACTCAAATTACCCGCCGAAATACAATTCGCCATTAGGGCAAAAAAACTCTCCATGGGACATGCAAAAGTGCTTCTTGGAGTGGAAAACCCTAAAACACAGCTTAAGTTGGCGGATCAGATAATCGATCAGGATCTGTCGGTGAGACAGATAGAAGCCAAAGTACATAAACTTTCCGCAGTAAAAAAGGAGAAAGAAGAAAAATATGTTGCGGATATTCCCGACAACCACTTCAAAGTCATAGAAATCCTCGGAAAATATTTCAACAACAACATAAGTATAAAGAGAAACCACAAAGGTTCAGGCAACCTGACCATAAGCTTTGCAAACGACAAAGAGATGGATAACTTTCTTAACGTACTTGAAAAATCTAATTTATAGAGAGCTAATTTATAATCAAGAGAAGTGCGAAAGATACTCTATATACTATCCGTTATTTGCTGCGGCATTATTTTGCCTGAAACCGCTCTTTCACAGATACAGCCCGGAAAAGAGCTTATAAGCAATTCCCCTCCCGGAAGCAACGTGAAAGACCCTGATAAACAGAATCCCGACGAAGAAGTTGTGGAGGCAACCAAACCCTCTTTCAGCATATCCCGGTATTTCAAAGCTCTTGCCCATAAAGACACTATGAAAATATCCCAGATGAGCATAGGCTCGATGATCCTTCCCGGAACCGCCCAGATATATAACAGGCAGGCGTGGAAGCTTCCTATCGTTTACGGAGGGATAGGCGGATTCATAGGAGGAGCTGTGGCATGTAACATCAGCTATCAGAGAACAGGCGATGCAAGTAAAAAAAATCTGAGGAATATAATGATAGCGGGAGCAGCCCTTACATACTGGGGAAGCATAATGGACGGGGTAATCTCCTATAAAAGCAAACAAAAGCCGCTTCCGGCAAGAGCTTCTCTATACTCCGCACTTTTGCCGGGGTTGGGACAGGCATATAACGGCGATTACTGGAAAATACCTATTTTTTATACGGGCTTCCTGGTAAGCGGATATTGCTGGAGTTTTAACCAGACACAGTACACCAGATATAAAAACATGTATAGAGAAGCCACTACCGAGAACGGCTCGTATAAAGGTAATCTGACTCCTGAAAATATAAAATGGTACAGAGACCAGCATCGCAGGTTAAGGGATTACTCCATAATAGCCACTGGCCTGATATACGTACTTAATATAATAGATGCCAATGTTTTCGCCCACTTCAGTAACTTCGATATAAGCGACGACATCTCTTTTAACGTGGAACCCGCCGTAATAGAACCGGTAACCACCCGTTACAATCCCAATCCCTATTATACACAATCAATAGGCCTTAAAATGAACCTTAAATTTTAACATAAAATGTACCTGAACACAACACATACCAGACTTCTGACACTCATTGCCGCCGCCATGCTGCTTATTCTTTCTCCTGTTACAGCACAGGCGCAGTTTTTTCTAAAAAAGAAGAACCCCGGTAAAAAAGAACTTCTCAAACAACGGGATACCCTGCTGAAAACAATAGATTCATTAAGAGCCATAATAGACGGAGGAGCAATAGAGCTTGCCGACACCTCCAGTTTCGGGGATACGCTAAATATCGGCGGACTCAATTATGACGGTATGCCGCAATTCAACGGGGCCGAACCTGGTTGTAACACCGACAGCCTACTCAATATATGGTATTCTCACAAGAGTCTGGATATAAACGACCTCATTTCTATGGACTACGACAGTACCCAATTCATATCCAATATCCCCGATTCGGTATTCATAGCCAAAATAACAAGGATGAACTCCTTCATCCCGATTCCTTACAACAGCATAGTAAGGAACGAAATCATAAAATATACCCAGATGCGTCCGGGCCTTGCAAAAAGGGTATTGGGACTAAGTTCATACTATCTTCCGATATTTGAAGAAATATTCGACTACTACGGGCTTCCCAAAGAACTTAAAGTAATGGCAATAATCGAATCCGCCCTCAATCCGGTTGCAGTATCCAGAACAAAAGCGAAGGGGATATGGCAATTCATGTACAGAACCGCTTTGCAATATAATCTTCAGATCACCTCTTACGTAGACGAACGCCTAGATCCCATAGCCTCGGCGCATGCTGCTGCCAAATACCTCATAGATGCATATACGATATTCGGAGACTGGGCGCTGGCCATTTCTTCGTACAACTGCGGAGCCGGAAATGTAAACAAAGCCATAAGGCGTGCCGGATCGAAAGATTTCTGGGCGATATATAAATATCTCCCGCGTGAAACAAGGGGATATGTCCCGGCTTTTGTAGGCGCCCTGTACCTTACAAATTACTATAAGGATTACCAGATAGTTCCGGAAGCACCTTATCAGCTACCCGTACATGTAGACACCTTTATAATAAAAAAGAATCTGCACTTCGAACAGATAGCTGACAATATAGGCATATCGGTAAACGAACTAAGAGCGCTCAATCCTCAATACATACAGGACATCGTTCCGGGAAACGAACGCCCTTATATACTCCGCCTGCCTTACAACTATACCGTTCCTTTTGTAGAAAAAGAGAAGGAAATATATACATATAAAGACAGTATATACTTCAACCCTATTGTCTACAACAAATTAAAAGAGAGCAGGCTGCTTAGCCAGGGGGGCAGCATTACCCATACGGTGCGGAAAGGCGAAGTACTGGGAAAAATAGCCCTGAGATACGGGGTAAAAGTATCCGATTTGCAACGCTGGAATAACCTCAGATCAAAATCCGTAATAAGGCCGGGGCAAAAATTAAAAATATATAAAGGCAGGTCGCCTTCCGTAGCGTCGGCGCCAAAATCTTCGGCATCTGCATCATCCGGGGCAACACATTCAAAACATATCTCAGGAAGTTCGGTCTCAGGGGGATATGTATGGTATACCATAAGAAAGGGCGACACCCTGTTGGGCATAGCTCTTAAATATCCGGGAGTAAGCCTGGACGACATCCTGAAAATAAACGGATTCACAAAAAACACCAAAATATATCCGGGTAAGAAAATAAAGATCAAAAAATCCTAGAACTCTACCCTGATACCCGATTTAATTCCGGAACGGGGAGAAGGGAGACCGCTCTCCCCTCCCCCTTTCAAATATCCGGTTATCTCAGATTTTAAATAAAAATCGCAGCCTCTGAAGACCTTAACTCCCGCCATCAAATACCCCCTCAATCCCTCTCCATACAATAATACCGTACCGTAACTGCCGGGAAGATCATTCTCATACATATACAATCTCGCATTCCACTGCGGAGTATTAAAATAAGCGGCCCTGGCACGAAATACAATCCTGCCGGCCGCCATACCATAATCAATATCAACTGCCCCCGCCCATCCGAAAGTATCCGCACTCCTTCCGGTTCCGCTGCCGTTACCGGCATAATTTCCAGCGATCCAGGAACTGCCGTTCCCTGCTCTTTGCCCGTAAACCGCCATTATCTCTCCCCTTACTCCTATAATCAGGTTCCGGCACACCGAATATTTCGCCAAACCCTTTACGCCGGCCTTGCTATACAATCTGTCGGTGAAAAAACCTCCCGAAAACTTTAAATAACCGTTCAGGCGCTCTCCCTCATATTCCCCTTTTATAAATCCTTTAACCATGGCGGACGCATACGGAACATTAAATCTCTGCCAGGGATAATAAGCAAAATCGAAATTAGCCGATAATTTAAATAACTTTCCTGCCGGATAAACAGCATTTAAAACCGCCCCAGTCTGATTACAGCATCCCGATACAGTACTGTAAGCATTAGCATGAGGAGCGATATAACTTCTCGAATAACTTCTTGCCAGCACTCCTATCTCCGCATTCCCGATATTAAATACCGCCCCCAGCAGAACGGCGCAGCTAAGGCCATAGTCCGCCGCAAACTCCCCGAACAAGCGGACTCTTCCGGCTACGGCATAAAAATCAGCGGAAAAATTCCCCCATGTACCATAATACATCTGGTACTTATTATATTCCGAGACCCTGCGTCCGTTCTCTTTATTATAACCATAAGCAGTCCAGTTTACGCCTGCTTTAAATATGTTGAACCGTGCCGTTACACTCACCCCGCCCAAACTCTCATACATAGCTTTCCTTGCGTTATACGTACTGACTGTATTATGAAGTCCCCCTTTAAGTATAGAAGTATAAACATGTCCCTTAACATTTGCGTCCACTCCATTATAAGAAAACAACGTCGTAATCCTTATTTCCCGTATTCCGGTTCCCTCTCCTCTTTTAAACTCTCTCCTTAAGGAGATTGCAGCCCCCCTGAAAAAATTATCCTCATCCGAAGAAGTATAAGGCAAAACCGGAACGCCACGCTTACACAATCCCTGCGGAGAAGCCGCTGTCCCGAAAGAGAAAGAGTTCCATAACGTAAGTCCCTGGGCAAAACGGGCCGAAAAATCTCCCAATACAATATCTGCAAGAAAACCTCCTGCCCTTATCTCCTTAAAAGCAGCATGAAATGATAAAAAATCCCCCGCCGGTATCTTGCCGGGACTTAAAAACCTTTCTCCGGCGTCATTCTCCAATGTAAATCCGGCCTGCACCTTCCCCAGATAATCGCATTTATATTTAAGCTGCATATAATAGGGAGTTCCTATATACCCGGAATTACTGTTCTCCCCGTTATCCGTTTTCACAGAATAATTCCCGTCCTTTACAAACTTCCGGGACATCTTGAATAATAACCCGGAATAACAATCCTTAAAAAAATTACCGGAAGAACTCCTGCCCCGTCCGCCCTTTTCGAACACTACAAAACACCCCGCTACCCTTGCCGTTTCCGGGTTAAACCCGTAAAGCAGGGACAACTCGGTTTCCGACAGAATATCTCCGTGTTCTTCGCGGTATTTGAGAATGCTATGTATCTGGAAATCGGTAAGGATCATCAAACGTTCCAGATCCCCCTTTGAAGCGATGTTTATATTCAAAGGACGTTCCGCCAACTGATAAAAATACTCCGCCGCAATCTGCATCCTCCCCTCCGTTTCACCATCCTGCCCGGCATATTGAAATATCTCTTCCCGGAGCGCCTCCAGCCGTTTTAACCGCTCTCCGCTCTGTGCCGTACAATATCCGTATATCATAACGCCGCACACTATAAACACAAAAGAAACTCCCGCTCTGCCCATATCATGATAATATATTAAATATAAATCCGGCCGCAATACGCCGGTTAAGACATACATGCCGTTAAGGGCAAAACTAATAACAATGAATTGCAAAGAGTATAAAAAAAGTAAAAACCGTCACCGGAAAAGTAAAAACTTCCCGTTACGGATTCCGGAATAATAAAAAAATACCGTCCGGCAAGTTTTTAATCTTTTCCGGACGGTATTAACAAGTAAAGACCTGACAACGCACCGTCCCAGTAACGGCGATATTATCAATCAATTAGTTTTGTATTCGTATTTTATCTCCGCAAGTTCCTTATTAGCCTTAGCTATTTTTGAGGCCAGATCCGCTTTAAACTCCGTTATCTTCCCGAAAGCATCCTCATCTCCTGTTGCAAGTATCTGTAAGGCAAGTATCGCGGCATTCTTAGCCCCGTCAAGAGCAACGGTAGCCACAGGAATACCGGCGGGCATCTGAAGAATGGATAAAATAGAATCCCATCCGTCCGCCGAATTAGAAGATTTAACAGGAACCCCTATTACCGGAAGCGGAGTAAATGCCGCAATAACACCCGGAAGATGTGCAGCGCCTCCGGCTGCAGCTATAATAACTTTTATACCCCTTTTATGAGCATTCTTTGCAAAATCCGCAACAAGTTCGGGAACTCTGTGCGCGGACAAAGCATTAATTTCAAAAGGAATTTTCATTTCATTAAGGAATTGGGCGGCCTGTTCCATTATTTTCATATCGGAAGTGCTGCCCATAATAATACTCACTTTAGGTGTCATATATGTATAATTTAGAAATATTTACTCTATCTTTTAATAAACCGCCGCCGATTTGGGAACAAAATTACAGAGTTTCCTGGCAAGAAACAAAATTAATCCCTATTTTTGTAGTTTAATGTCATATTATATAAACAATATTACAACAATGGACAGAATAAAGCTTCACGACAAATATTTCAAACTTTGCATACCTGCTGCGCAGATAGATGAGGCTATAAGCAAGGTGGCCGGAGAAATCAACTCCGATTTGAAAGATACGGATACGCCCATCTTCCTTAGCGTGCTGAACGGCTCTTTTATGTTTACGGCCGATCTTATGCGGAAAATAACCGTCCGGAGCGATGTCGTTTTTATCAAACTGGCCTCTTACGACGGTACTTCCTCATCCGGAAGCGTAAAACAGATAATGGGACTTACAAAAAGCGTAAAAGGAAAAACTGTCATTGTAGTAGAAGATATAGTAGACACTGGCGGAACCGTTGAAGAGCTGTATAAAATATTGAGCGAAGAAGGAGCGGCAGATATAAGAATATGTACATTATTACTTAAACCGGATTCATATAAAAAAGAGATAAAAATAGATTATCCGGCTCTGATAATCCCTAACGATTTTATCGTAGGATTCGGACTTGATTACGATCAGCTTGGACGCCAGTACAAAGACATCTACGTACTGGACGAAAAGCAATAAAAACTATAAAACTTAAATTATTAAAAAACGGTATTGTCTGAAAAGCGCGGCTACCTCACCGTATGTCATTGCTATTATCCTTTTTTATAAAAAACGTTAATAGCCATGTCGTAAATCAGGTATCAGTTCTTTCGGATATACCGCTTAAACATTAAATTATATAAACATTAACCGGACATAAACTTTTTTAATCACAGGTACGCCTCAAACGATAAAGTATGATTTGCGGGTTATCGCAAATCTTTAAGGATAATCAAAATGTGAGAAAACAAGTTTATATTATCAGATAGAAGGTAATTGTCGCTCTGAATTTTTTTCATAAACCGGGCTATAGAACACCCCTGAAAATAAAGAAATGTTATATAATGAAATGTGACTAAAAAAATTTTAAACGTATGAAATACTATCTATTATTCGGCCCGCCCGGTGCGGGAAAAGGGACACAGGCAAAACTCATGGTTGAGAAATTCAACCTGCACCATGTTTCAACAGGAGATCTGTTAAGAAAAGAAATAGCCAGAGGCAGCGAACTTGGTAAACTTGCCAAATCAATCATAGACGCGGGGAACTTCGTCGATGACGCTACTGTTGCAAAAATGATTGAAAATGAGATTAAAAACAATCCTGATGTAAGCGGCTTTCTGTTTGACGGATTTCCCAGAACCACCGAACAGGCTGTCATACTCGATAAAATGCTTGAAAAGAACAGCCATAAAGTAGAGAAAGTAATCTCATTTATAATAGACGATAAACTTATTTTTGAAAGGATAAGGCATCGTGCGGACATAGAAGGAAGAAAAGATGATGCCGATCCGGAAACAATACAGAACAGGATTAACACATACCACGCAAAAACAGAACCGCTTATAGAGTTTTACAAAAAGCAGGACAAATACTACGAAATACCGGGAGGCGGCAGTATCGAGGAGATATTCGAAAAAGTATCCGACCTTATTTCATAAAAACCTTACGTTTCATCCGGCCCGGAAAACACTACGGAAACATTTACGGATATACCTCTATGAGCACTTTATATCGGAATGCCGGATGAAGCGGTAACCAAACACAGGAGACGGAAACGCACAG
>CAYVED010000003.1:0-70042 GCA_964449975.1 uncultured Muribaculaceae bacterium | reverse complement strand
CATACACAACGTATGTGAGCATTTGACGGCGACGATAAACGAAGTAATACAAAGCCAAGTACATATAAACGCTTTTTAATTTTTAGCGGGTAGTACGAGGCTAAAGGAGACGGAAACGCGCAGCATACACAACGTATGTGAGCATTTGACGGCGACGATAAACGAAGTAATACAAAGCTAAAAATTAAAAAGATGGCAAACTCTAATTTCGTAGACTACGTAAAACTATTCCTTGCCTCCGGCAAAGGAGGAAACGGTTCCATGCATTTGCATAGAGAAAAATTTGTACCTAAGGGGGGGCCTGACGGAGGAGATGGAGGTAGAGGAGGGCATATTATTTTACGTGGGAATCCGCAGTTCTGGACATTGATACATCTGAAATATAAGAAGCATATAAGGGCGGAAGGCGGAGAAAGCGGAAGCGGGTCGTTAAGGACGGGAAAGAATGGAAAGGATGTGTATCTGGATGTGCCGTTGGGAACTGTGGCGAAAGACTCCCTTACGGGAGAGGTGCTTTTTGAAATTACGGAACCGGGGGAGGAGAGGATTATTGTAAAGGGGGGAAGAGGAGGCTTGGGAAATGCTAATTTCAAGAGTGCGACGAACCAGACGCCGAGATATGCTCAACCGGGTGAAGCGGGTGAAGAAGGATGGTTTATATTGGAACTTAAGATATTGGCAGACGTGGGACTGGTAGGATTCCCTAATGCGGGGAAATCGACTTTGCTTTCGACGGTATCGGCGGCAAGACCGAAAGTGGCGGATTACGCTTTTACGACGCTGGAGCCGAGTATTGGGATTGTGAATTATTATGATGATAAGTCATTTGTAATGGCAGATATACCTGGGATTATAGAGGGAGCCAGCGAAGGAAAAGGATTAGGACACAGGTTTTTAAGACATATAGAGAGAAATTCTATATTGTTATTTATGGTTCCGGCGGACAGTAAGGATATTAAAACGGAATATAAGATATTACTTAACGAGTTGAAGAAGTTTAATCCGGATTTACTTGATAAACAAAGGATTCTTGCGGTATCGAAATCCGATATGCTGGATGAGGAGCTAAAAAGGGAGATTAAGGTACATCTGCCGAGGAAAGTCCAGGCAATATTTATTTCGTCCGTAACCGGCGAAGGAATTAAGGAGTTGAAAGACCTTATATGGAAAACACTTAATACATAATTTGATTCTCTGTTATGTTAGACGGACTTATAGAATTCGATAAAGAATTGATGCTGGCAATAAACGGCTGGAACACTCCTTTTCTCGATCATATAATGGTATTTGTAACGAACAAATATACAGGAATCCCTATTTATGCCCTCATTTTAGTGCTGATTTTCTATAAAAGGAATATAAAAACGGCATTATTGATGGCAGGAGCGGTAATAGTTACTTTTGCATTATGCGATACTCTTTCGGTAGTTATGTTTAAAGACGTGTTCCAGAGGTTCAGGCCATGTTATGATCCGGCAACGGAAAATCTGGTAAGGATGCTGGAGTATAAGGGAGGACAGTACGGCTTCGTTTCCAGCCATGCTGCAAATCTTTTCGGACTGGCGGCTGTTTCGTCCGCACTACTGAAAAAAAGGTGGTTCACAATATTTATATTTTTCTGGGCGGCGCTTGTGGGATACAGCAGGATATATGTCGGGAAGCATTTTCCTCTGGACGTAATTTGCGGAGGACTGTTCGGCCTGCTCATAGGTTATATGATATATTTCATTTTTAATAAACTTAAACATAAACTTTACCTTATTTAATATGCTTTATATAATAGACACTAACACCGACCCTTACTGGAACCTGGCGGCAGAAGAGTATTTATTAAAAGAATTTCATAAACCGGTATTCAGGCTATGGCAAAACGACAATGCCATAATCGTGGGACAATATCAGAATACCCTGGCGGAAATCGATATTGATTATGTTAAAAATAACAATATTAAAGTAGTAAGAAGGCTTACAGGAGGAGGTGCGGTATTTCATGATCTGGGAAATATAAATTTCACATTTATAGAGGACAGGGTACAGGGTGAAGATGCGGAGGCCATGTTCCGCAGATTTACGTACCCCATACTGGAAGCGCTTAACTCATTGGGGGTAAAAGCATATCTTGAAGGAAGAAACGACCTGCTTATAGAGGGCCGTAAATTTTCGGGAAACGCATTATGTATTCATAAAGAAAGAATATTACAACACGGAACGCTGCTGTTTTCGGCATCAATGGCGGATCTTTCGGCAGCACTCAAGTCCAGGCCGGAAAAGTTCATGGGAAAAGCCGTACAATCGAACAGGAGCCGCGTTACCAATATAAGCGGGCATCTTAAATACAATCCCTTATATCCCGACGGAAAAATGGATATAACATCATTTAAAGAGTATCTGAAAAACTATATCTGCTCAAAATACTCCGAAAGTATAGTTCCTTACAATTACACAAAAGAGGATATTGCTGCTATAGACAGGCTCAAAGCGGAAAAATATGCCCTCGATTCGTGGAATTTCGGAAAATCGCCTGCATATTCATACAAAAAAGCGGAAAAATTAACGGGAGGCATCGTAGAAGTATATCTGGAAGCATCAAAAGGGAATATAACCGAGCTTCAAATATTCGGGGATTATTTCTTTACCAAACCTACGGAAGAGTTCATTAATTTGTTAAAAGGCACTCCCCATTCAAAAAATGCGGTGGAAAAGAGGCTTGCAGAAATCGACAACTCATTAAAAAAAGAGGGAAACCCGCTAGGCTTAAAGGCATATTTCAGCAATATTACCGCCGGCGAGCTTCTCTCTATGTTCTTTAACTAAAGCGATAGATAATTATCTTTTCAATACCATGCCGGACAGATTCTCATTTGTCCCGTCATCGTTTACGAGAATATTTTCCTCAAGCCTTATAGCTATACCTTTATATTTTTCATACTCTTTGCCTATCTTTCCGGCAAATTCTTTAAATTCCTCCTCGCTGACAAACGGCTCCAGCCTGTCGGGACGGGAATTTAATGCATCCGGTGCAAAATATACAGCAGGTTCCCATGTAAGAACCATTCCCGGAATAAATACCCTGCGGTGCTCAGGAATACTTTTCAGATAAGGATACCATACATCGTGTACATCCAGGCCTATAAAATGGCCGAAACCGTGCTGTATCCAGAATTTTCTCTGCCACACGCTGTTTTTATCCGTCACCAGTCCCAATTTATAAAACTCATCTATTATATAATCCTGGCTCGCTTTCTCCACATTTGAATAAAAATTACCCATAACGATCTCTTTTACCCCAAGCTCCAACGCTTTATATATTATATCATAAATAGTTTTCTGTTCTTTAGATAATTTACCGCCCATTGTAAAAGAGATGGTTATATCTGCGATATACATATCTTTTATAGCCCCTATATCCAACACTATCAACTCGTTAGGAGCGGGCACTTTAGATGTTGTCCTGGCATGGGGAGTGGCAGCCCCCTCGCCGGAAGCAAGCTGGCTGTGAGCCGTTCCCTGGGCGCCAAGTTCGATAAACCGGGCTTTCAATATATCGAGCATCTGCAACTCCGTCATTCCCGGTTTCATGTTCGCTTTCAGATATTTTAATCCTTCCGCAGTAATACCTATTACATCTCTCAGTTTCTTTATCTCGAACTCATCCTTAACGGCGCGGTTATATACCAGCACCGAATCCAGATTCAGATAACCCGCCTTATAAAAATATTTCATGTTAAAATCACCCGAAGCCGGGGAAAGCGCTATCTTTTCATTTTTTTGCTTGAGTATCCCGATATATTTTTCAAACTCTTCCTGCTGCTGGGGCAATTTATACAATACAGGCTCTCCGGAATCCCAGACAAACACATAACCGGCATCTTTTATCCCCGTAAGGTAATAAAAACTCTTATTCAACCGGCCCCTGCGTGCGGTAGAAGGTACAATTACGGTATGTTTATTAAGCTCCGGCTTTATTTTCCCGTATCTGTTTTCCAATACATCGGCCGGATAATTTTGAGCGGACATGTCCGTATTATTAATCAATACGGACACAGCTAAAAGAATCAAAAACGAAAGTAGTTTTTTCATAGATTATTTGTTTTTTAGTTTAAGGTTATAATTCTTACAAAGTTAAAAAATGTTTTATATTCAGACAATAAATATAAATACTCAATCCCCAATAATTATCGCCGCATGTATAATAAAAAAGAGAGGCTGAACTCAAACCGAGACAACCTCTCCCTCTATGATCTAATTACGGAATAATCCTAGAATTTCTGCATCAGCATCTCCATAATTTTTATGGCGGCATAAGCTACCGGAGTACCGGGACCGAAAATAGCGGCTGCGCCGGCTTTATAAAGAGCATCATAGTCCTGTGCAGGAATAACTCCCCCGGCAATTACTATAATATCTTCGCGACCCAATTTTTTCAGCTCGTTTACGATCTGAGGTACAAGCGTTTTGTGTCCCGCCGCAAGAGAAGATACGCCCACTACGTGAACATCATTCTCTACTGCCTGCCTGGCAGCCTCTTCCGGAGTCTGGAACAACGGCCCCATATCCACATCGAAACCGCAGTCGGCATAACCTGTCGCAACAACTTTAGCTCCGCGGTCATGACCGTCCTGCCCCAGTTTTGCAATCATAATACGAGGCTGACGCCCCTCTTTCTTAGCGAACTCGGCAACAAGCTGTTTCGCTTTATCAAAATCAGAGTCGTTTTTAACCTCTGAAGAATATACACCTGTATTCATACGAATTACTGCTTTATATCTTCCTGCCACAGCTTCGCAGGCATCCGAGATCTCTCCCAGTGAAGCGCGTGCTTTCGCTGCCTCAACCGCCAGTTCAAGCAGGTTGCCCGATTTATTTTTTACAGCCTCCGTAATAGCGGCAAGACATTGCTGAACTTTAGCGTTATCGCGGTTAGCCCTTAGCTCGTTAAGTCTGGCAATCTGCTGCTCGCGTACTTTAGCATTATCAACATCAAGAATCTCGATAGGATCTTCTTTCTCCAGACGGTATTTATTAATACCCACAATAGTATCGTTGCCTGAATCGATTCTGGCCTGCTTACGGGCGGCAGCCTCTTCAATACGCAATTTAGGAATTCCCGTCTCGATAGCTTTAGCCATACCTCCGAGAGATTCAACCTCCCGGATATGCGCCCATGCTTTATCCGCAAGCTCTTTTGTAAGCGACTCTATATAATATGAACCGGCCCAAGGATCTATCGAGCGGCATACGTTAGTCTCTTCCTGAATATATATCTGTGTATTACGTGCAATACGCGCGGAAAAATCCGTAGGAAGGGCGATAGCCTCGTCCAGGGCATTGGTATGGAGCGACTGGGTATGACCCAAAGCGGCTCCCATAGCCTCGATACAGGTTCTGGTAACATTGTTGAAAGGATCCTGCTCTGTTAAAGACCAACCCGAAGTCTGGCAGTGCGTTCTCAATGAAAGCGATTTAGGATTCTTAGGATCGAACTGGTTCACGAGTTTCGCCCATATCATCCTTGCCGCACGCATTTTGGCGATCTCCATAAAATGGTTCATCCCTATGGCCCAGAAGAATGAAAGGCGCGGAGCGAAAGCATCCACCGAAATACCCGCTTTGATACCCGTTCTCAGGTACTCAAGGCCGTCTGCAAGAGTATAGGCCATCTCTATATCATTGGTAGCGCCTGCTTCCTGCATATGGTATCCCGATATGGAGATAGAGTTGAATTTAGGCATATACTTGGAAGTATAGGCAAATATATCTCCTATAATTCTCATAGAGAATTCCGGAGGATAAATATACGTATTACGAACCATGAACTCTTTAAGAATATCGTTCTGTATAGTACCGGCCATCTCCTCCAGCTTGGCCCCCTGTTCGAGCCCCGCAACAATATAAAAAGCCATTACCGGAAGAACAGCCCCGTTCATAGTCATAGATACGGACATCTTATTAAGCGGAATCTGATCGAAAAGTATTTTCATATCCTCTACCGAACAGATACTCACGCCTGCTTTACCTACATCTCCCACAACACGCGGATGATCCGCATCATAACCGCGGTGAGTTGCAAGGTCGAACGCAACCGAAAGACCTTTCTGGCCTGCAGCAAGGTTCCTTCTGTAAAAAGCATTAGACTCTTCCGCTGTCGAGAACCCGGCATATTGCCTTACGGTCCAAGGCTTCTGCACGTACATCGTACTATACGGACCACGCAGGAAAGGAGCCACCCCGGCAGCATAGTTCAAATGCTCCATTCCCTCTAAGTCAGATTCATTATAAGTTGGTTTCACACCAATCTTTTCGGGAGTTACCCACTCGCTTTTTGCGGCATTGCAATCACAAGCAGCTCCCCCATTATATTTTAATTCTGAAAATTTCGGACGCATAATCTATTTGTCTTTTAAATTTTAATTATTTATTCCCGATATATCGGGGAGCTTATTATTTTATTCCCAGTTTAGCCTGATACCCTTTAAGAGTTTCAAGAACATTGCTCTTAACACTTATAAAGTTCTCTATACCTTTCGATTGCAGTTCCTCTTTACATGCAGGCTCTCCTGCAACAACCACAATAGCCTTGTCGCCTGTCATTTCCGCAATAGAAGGTACGGATACGGCATACTCCTCATCGGAAGAACAAGCTACTATAATATCGGCTTTAGCTTCCATAGCAGCCTTAACACCCTCTTCCGGAGAAGCGAACCTGTTATTATCCACAACTTTAAATCCTGCAACGGCAAAGAAATTACATGCGAACTGCGCCCTTGCCCTGCACATTGCCAGGTTACCGTAAGTCACCATGAAAGCAACAGGCTGTCTATCACTCCTATCGGTCTTATAGCGCATAGCTTCGAAAGGCTGTGCCGCCCTGTATTTTTCAAGAGGCAGTCCTATCATATCTCCGCTGACAACAGGAGCCGGTTTCCTTGTAACAACCTCTGCAGTTACATCGGCATCTATCTTCTCGGTAAAATTAGGATACTGGTTCGAACCCAGGATAGTCTCCCTGCGGGTCTCAAAATTCTTATCTCTTTTGGATGAAGTCTCTTTAATCGCAGACTGTATGAAGCCTTCCCTGAAAGCCTCTACATATCCGCCCATCTGTTCAACTTTATTAAACAAAGTCCATGCGGTTTCCGAAATGGACTGCGTAAGGCTCTCTATAAAATATGAGCCGGCGGAAGGATCTACCACTTTATCGAAATGAGATTCTTCTTTAAGTATAGACTGAACATTTCTTGCTATACGGTTGCTGAACTCGCCCGGTTTGCGGAATGCATAATCAAAAGGAAGAACTTCGAGAGAATCCACACCCGCTATCGAAGCACTCATTGCCTCGGTAGTTCCCCTCAGCATATTTACATAAGGATCGTAAACCGTCTGGTTCCACTCGCTTGTAACCGCATGTATCTTCATTTTCTGACAACACTCCCTTTCCGAACCGTAAGCCTTAACCACATTAGCCCAAAGCATTCTCGCGGCACGGAATTTAGCAATCTCCATAAAATAAGAAGAACCTACTGCAAACGTGAATTTTATCCGTCTTGCGGCATCATCGGCACTGATACCCAGCTCCTTCAGTTTATTGATATATTCGCTGCCCATTGCAAGCCCGAACCCGAGTTCCTGGCTGATGCTGGCACCGGCATCATTGAAAGAATAGGCTTCTACTCCTATAACTCTTACTCTCGGATAATCCTTAACGGACTCTACGATTTCTTTAAGCATATCCATAGATTTTCCGCTGCAAAAAGCGCCCGTCTGATTAAGGACACGCAGAGGATCGAAATCAAAAGAGGCTTTCAGTTCCTCCGGTTTAACACCCTGCCCCTTTGCTACCGAAAGAAAAGATTTTACGATCTCAACAGTAGCGCAGCAGCAGCCGGTAAAATTCACCTCAGTTTTGTTTAAATCAATACCTTTAAGAAGCATGTCCATATCGGCCTGAACAATAGCCTTTTTACCGTCGATACAGAAACCTACGGAATTAACGCCTTTTTTCAAACCGTCCAGAGCCTGTGCATTAGCTTCCGCAAAAGAACCCCATGCGCAGTAATCCTGGCGGACTAGCCAGTCATTATTATCTTTAGTGCCTCTCACATAAGGGAAACAGCCCGGAGCAGTTCCCAGATGTTTAAACCCGGCAAGGTTCTCGGCACGATAGTAAGGGCGAACGGAAAATCCTTCCTGGGTTTTCCATACGAGTTTCTTATCGTAATCAGCACCTTTCAAGTCTTTGATTATCACCTCTTCCCACTGTTCTGTGGAAACAGGCGGAAACTCAGCAAATAATTTTTCTGCCATATGTTTGTTTTTAAATATGAATGGATGTTATGTTTCAAATATCCGGTAAAGGTAAGAAAATTTCCCCGATAATCGGTTAAAAATTACAATAAAAAAACATGTACTATAATTAATATCCAACATTTTATAGCATTACTTATCCATTTCCTTCCGCACGCAACAAATAAGCGTATATTTTACTGCCCGGTCAATCAAAGCACCGCTACACATACCGATAATTAAACCCGGCGTATAAACCTGAAATAAAATCTTTGCACGCTATCATACTCCATGCGTCAGCGAATTACATTCGTTATTTCGTTACGGCAACGATTTTAGAAAATACTCTCTTTCTGAAAATCCCCGTCGAAAGAATGGTAATGTTTTTAATTAATTTGTTGATTAAATGAGGCAAATCACTATAAATAGGGATATATTCATAAAATAATAATAATTTTTAGGGATTTCAGAGAGGAAATGGTTGCTCTAATTTTGCATCCCGAAAGAGAGATGAAAAACAATCCGGCTCTTTCATTAATATTCTGTAAATTACTTTGGAATTCCTACTAAATAAAAAAACATGAATAAAAAAAACATTTTTATCGGCTTTGCCGCATTTTTCATTGTGCTGTTTACCATGCCCCTGGGACATGCACTTATGATACTTATGGAACACATGCTGCACGGCTCTGCATTGTTTTATGCAAGTTTTGCAATAGGTACCGCCGGATTGGTTTTAACAGTTTCCGGAGTTTTCGTAAAAGGCGATACACGCCAGACCCTTTTCGGCTTGTTCGGAGGATTGTTCTATTGGACAGGCTGGGTAGAATTCGTATATGTATATTATGCCAATCGCTTTGGAGTACAACCGCTATTGGACAGCGCAGGAGAAATAATCACCAAACCCGAATATCTGATACTTCCGTCCTCGTTCGGATTCTTTGCAATGTTTCTGTTGCTCTATCTGTTCAGTATTAAAAGCGGATGCAGCTTTTTCACCTATCTGCAAAAAATCTTTTTCAGAAAAAGCAAAGTCCGTTTAGAGATAAGGCCCATAACCCGCCATACTGCTTTAGTTACATTTATGGAACTTAACCTGATATTGTGGACCAGTTACCTCGTACTTCTTTTTTGCTATGACGACCATTTCATCGGCGACCGCCATCCTGTTACGGCGCTTATCGCTTTCGCCTGTCTGGCCGGCTCCCTGTACATGTTTAAAAAACTGCTCCGTATCGGACACTGGGGATATGCCATCCGCTACTCCATAGCTACCGTAATCGTATTCTGGACATTCGTAGAAGTAATGGGCAGATGGGACGTACTGCACGAAATATGGGTACATCCGCTCGAATATAAGATTGAGATGATTACAATGCTAACGGCTTTAATTGTATTGCTGGCGGTTCTTATGTATAATTCGCTAAAGAAAGAAAAGAGCAGAACAGCCGGAAGAAAAGATAAAAAGAAGGAAGTTGCGAATAAACGCGATCTTTAATAAAATAATCCGGCTGATTCTATATAAAGATAGCCGGATTATTATTCTAACAGAAAAAAAGGGAAATTATCTCATAATCCCGTCGATGAGCGCCTCATCCGCGATATTCGGAATAGTTACCGTTAACCCCGGCGTCCTCTCCATCTCGCGCTGTATGGCAAACATGGCTCCTTTGTTACATGCCCAGTTGCGGCGGGCTATACCGTTGTTCACATCCCACAGCAACATATTCTTTATCCTGCGGTCGGCATCTTCCGAACCGTCAATCACCATACCGAATCCTCCGTTTATAACCTCTCCCCAGCCTACTCCTCCGCCGTTATGAATAGATACCCATGTCGCTCCCCTGAACGAATCTCCTATCACATTATGAATAGCCATGTCGGCCGTAAAACTGGAACCGTCATAGATATTAGATGTTTCCCTGTAAGGGGAATCGGTTCCCGACACGTCGTGATGATCGCGTCCCAATACTATAGGAGCGCTGACCTTTCCTTCTCTTATAGCTTTATTCATGGCAAGGGCTATTTTAATACGCCCCTCCGAATCGGCATACAATATCCTTGCCTGTGAACCCACTACCAGATTGTTTCTGCCGGCCTCTTTAATCCAATGAATATTGTCGGCGAGCTGCGGCTTAATTTCATCGGGAGCCTCATGCATAATCTCTTCCAGAACCCCTGCGGCAAGTTCATCCGTATATGCCAGGTCTTCCGGCCTGGAAGAAGTACAAACCCACCTGTAAGGCCCGAATCCGTAATCAAAAAATAAAGGCCCCATAATATCCTGCACATAAGAAGGATACCTGAATTTACGTACCGTCTCGCTGTCCTGGCTGTTCTCATTCATTCCAGGATTGAAAATATCCGCACCCGCACGGGACGCTTCAAGCAGAAATGCGTTTCCGTAATCAAAGAAATACATTCCGTTGGCCGCAAGTTTATTTATAGCCGCCACGTGCCTGCGCAAAGTCTCCTGTACGCACTCCTTGAATTTCTCAGGCTCAAGGGCCATCATCCTGTTACTCTCTTCAAAAGAGTATCCTGCCGGATAATAACCTCCTGCCCACGGATTATGCAGGGATGTCTGATCGGAACCCAGATCAACATGCACGTTATCTTTGGCAAGACGCTCCCAGAGATCAACTATATTGCCGTGATATGCAAGCGAAACCGCCTCTTTGGCATTGCGGGCTTTCTCCATTCTGGCTATAAGCAGGTCAAGATCTTTATAAACTTCATCCACCCAGCCCTGAGAATGTCTGGTACGGATCACTTTCTCATTAACCTCGGCCACAACCCCAACCATACCGGCTATAACCGCAGCTTTAGGCTGCGCTCCGCTCATACCTCCGAGACCCGAACTTACAAATACTTTACCGCGCGGATCGGGAGAACCGTGCATCCTCGCCGCATTAAGAACGGTGATAGTAGTTCCGTGTACGATGCCCTGAGGCCCTATATACATAAACGACCCGGCCGTCATCTGTCCGTACTGGGAAACCCCCAGCGCGTTGAATTTTTCCCAGTGATCTTTCAAAGAATAATTAGGAATAACCATTCCGTTGGTAACTACAACACGGGGAGCATCTTTATGCGAAGGGAACAATCCCATAGGATGTCCGGAGTAAAGTACCAAAGTCTGCTCATCGGTCATCTCGGAAAGATATTTCATGGCAATCCTGTACTGCGCCCAGTTCTGGAACACAGCGCCGTTTCCTCCGTAAGTAATAAGTTCATGAGGATGTTGTGCAACGGCATAATCCAGATTATTGCTTAACATCAGCATTATGGCAGCAGCCTGTACGCTCTTATGCGGAAAGTCATAAATAGATCGGGCATAAATCTTATAATCAGGCCTGTACCTGTACATATAAATACGACCGTAATCTTCAAGTTCCTTTGCAAACTCAGGTGCAAGTACAGCATGCTGCTCTTGCGGAAAATACCTGAGGGCATTTTTGAGTGCAAGTTTCTTCTCTTCCTTACTAAGTATAGCTTTTCTTTTCGGAGCGTGATTTATTTCCGGCTCATAAGGTTTGGCGGGAGGAACTAAAACAGGGATCCCTTCGCAAACCGCAGATTTAAAAGTTTCCATATAGTTGTATTTTGTTTTGCGACAAAAATAAACTATTCCGTAAGAAAAAACAAGCACAGGTATATCCTAAATGTTCAAATAAAATGAAGCCCCTCTTCAAAGCTCTAAAAACAAGCCGTTTGCAGCAAAAGAATGAAACAATACGGTTACCATTCAAGGCTGACATTTGCATATTTACAAAAAAGTTCCCATATTTGCAGCCCTAAGAAAAAGGAGGTGGTTTAAATTATGATTATAGTACCTATCAAAGAAGGCGAAAATATAGAAAGGGCGTTAAAGAAATTCAAACGCAAATTCGAAAAAACAGGTATCGTTCGCGAGCTTAGAGGCAGGAAGACTTTTGTCAAGAAATCGGTTAAAAGGCGTGAGGAGATAAAAAAAGCTATCTACGTTCAGAATTTACAAATGAACGAAGAGTAATCGCTCTTATAATACAATCTAAAATAACCGTCTTAACAGGACGGTTTTTTATTCTCTTACATCAGTCATAGAGAAGTATTTTGTCTTCAAACAGCGAATTATACCCGTACATTTTTTTGGTTGCCTCATCTACTGCAAACAGTACCGGGCTTTTATCAAAAGAATATCTGGCTACGGGATTTCCGTTAAAATCAAAAACCTCTATAACGTCTCCTTTATAGCCGTTATTTTTATATTCCAGGGATGTCCGACCCCTGTAAAGCACGTAAATATGTTTTTGCGAAACATAAATGTTTACGTAACGGCGGATAACGTTTTCAAAATTATTGCTATTAATTTTTCCCGGATTATCATCCTTATCCGATCCTATCTTCAACTTTAAATTCAAATCCGGGTCATAAACATCTATTTTTTTATAGAAAACTCCATAGGCATTGCACTATATATAATAATGGAATCATTAACCATATACACCTGATTAAAAGTATCATATCTCGGTATAAGCAGTTTATCTACCTGATTGAGTTTCTTTTCCGTCATATCTATTTCATACTTTTTTATTTTCCGTTTCCGGATTTTTATTATTAATTTTAAGGCATATTTAATAGTAATTATGGAGTGGCTCCCCGATAAGTTTACAGATTATATAAGCGTGCAGAAAAGATATTCGCTGCGCACAAAAGAGCTTTACGGCAACGCCATAGATAGATTTTATCTTTATATCCTGGGCATAGATCCGGAAAAAGAAGCTAAAAGCTGTTGGAAAACCGGCATTGGGGAACGAACCCAGTTGGAGGTGCTTACCTCAAACAACATAAGAGGATTCATAGCCTCCGGGCTGGACAGCGGACTGAGCGCCAGGACGGAAAATCTTCTGATAAGTTCATTAAGCAGTTATTGCTCTTTCCTGCTCAAACAAGGATTGCTTAAAGAAAACCCCGTAAAAAAAATTATCAGACCCAGGGAGAGAAAACATCTTCCGGAATTCTACGAAAAAGAGGCTCTCGAAGAATATTTCTCAAAAGAGTTGCAACCGGGGTACGCCCCGCTCCGTAACAGGCTTATCATTATGATGCTGTATGCTACGGGGATGCGCAGGGCAGAAATAGCCGGACTAAAATTACAAGATATAGATACGGGGCGTAAGATATTGAAAATTACAGGAAAGGGAAACAAAGAGAGAGAAATTCCGGTTATTCCTTTATTATATGAAAATATCTTAGTATATTTACGACAAAGAAACAATCTGTATCATAACAATAATGATTCATTTTTTCTTACTGAAAAAGGCGAAACTTTATATTTGCAGTTTGTTAATAATATAGTAAAAAAAGAATTAGCGGGTTTGAAAGGATTCAGCGGAAAAAAATCTCCGCATTTGTTAAGGCATTCGCTCGCCACGCATTTGCTTAACGACGGGGCGGATCTTAACAGCATTAAAGAGGTGCTGGGACACTCCTCCCTGGCCGCTACGCAGATTTATACGCACAATTCTTTCGAACAGCTTAAAAAAATTTATATAACCGCTCATCCGCGAGCAAAAAAAGGAGGTTAATATGGATATTAGAGTGCAATCGGTAAAATTTGACGCAGACGTTAGATTACTTGATTTTGTAGACAAAAAAGTGGGTAAGCTCGAAAAATTCTATGACGAGATCATTAAATCGGAAGTAACATTGACCCTTTTGCCCGACACGGCTAATAAATGTGTTAAAATAAGGATAATCATGCCCGGAAAAGATCTGTTCATAGAGAAGAACGCCTCAACATTCGAAGATGCCGTTGTTGATTGCGTAGATGTTCTCAAAGAACAACTTGTGAAAATTAAAGAGAAAAAAATGGGTAAATAAATCCCCCTACCCTTACTTTATATAGGTAACTAAAACATGGCCGCCCGTTTTTCCCGGGCGGCCATGTTTTCACCTATCCGGCGCAATAATCACGCCCGATTATCAATTAAACCTGTAAGCGGCTTTACGCATATCGGAAACTGACCTGAAAGGTTTTCCGGGTTTAAGATATTTCTCAAGGAACTTATGCATATTATACCTTATATCGGTAGACTCCCTGGAATCCATACGGTCAAAAGAGTGTCCTCCGGACGCTTTATCGAATATCTTGTATTCGAACTTTTTGCCATCGGCTTTAAGGCCTTTTATAAGATGCTCCACTTCAAGCACATCCACATCATCATCATTTGTGGTGGAATATATCATCAAAGGCGTCTGCAATTTATGAGTGTTCCATGCGGGAGAACGTTTCTTATACTCCTGCACATTCTGCGATACAGTAGCTCCGAGATGATAAGGGGCCGAAAACAGTTTCCGGTAGCTGTCCGTAGCAATTCCCATTCTGGAAATAAGATCGGAAACGGGAACTCCCGCAAAGCCGACTTTATATGCGTCGGGATACTCAAACAAATTCATAAGGGTTATCATACCGCCGTGGCTCCAACCTATTATTCCCACCCTGTTCTTATCCACGAACGAATAATTCTCAATCATATAATCCCGTCCCACTTTAACATCGGCATTCTCAAGTCCTCCGTAATCTATCGCCTCATAAGTAGCCCTGCCGTAACCCGTACTGCCTCTGTACTCCGTAGATACCACTATATACTCCTGGGCTATAAGTTCCCTCACAATATGAGCGTAATAGGTAGACATATCGGCATGCACCCCGCTGTGAGGAAGCACTATCAAAGGATACTTTTTACCCGGGTCTACGGACTTAGGTATAAAAACATAATTCCAGAATTTAAACGGATTATTATAACCCCTGGAGGCAGGTTTTCCGGGATTCGCCTTAGGCTCTCCCGTAAGATAAACTTTATCTATATAAGCAATATCTCCCAACTTCTCATACCACAGAATATCATCTATCTTTTTGGTAATGACATCCAGAGTATGTTCCAGAGAAGAATTATAACTTTTTAACGAAGCCAGGTCTTTAATTACCTGTTCACTGTTCTGCCCGCACAAAACTCCTGCGAACAGGCAGGAAGAAGCAAGCAAAATGGTCTTTTTAAAATTAATCATATAAAATTATTTAGGTTATTAAAAATCGTCGTCTTAAAACAGCGCATACAACTTTACCGCTTAAGATCAAGCAGTCTCGTATTTCCGTAATCCTTATTAAGATTATCGGTAAGTTCCGGAAGCATGACATAATCGCGCCCCTCTATAAATAGAGGTTCCGAATATACGGCCCCGGCTTTCACTGTTCCGGTAATCAAAGATATGGCCTTTGCGAAAAGAGGATCCCCTACATCTCCGAAAGGGTATGTCTTAAACAGATCATCCGGAATTTCGTAATCGGGAGCTATGCCGTCTTTAAAATCGGTAAATCCGTTTTTGTTTACAAACTTATAGATCACCATGCTCAGCATCCAGTTCTTAATAAGCGGATCCAGAGTTCCCTTATTATCTATCACAGGCCTCAACAACGCGGCTCCGCAATACTTGCCGTGAGTTTTAGTGCCTATCTTTATAACATCCATATAAGGCATTAATCCCGATATGGTAGCTTCCGATGCCGATGCCGTACCAGAAGTAGTAAGTACAAATATCCGGCTCAGATTAAGGTTGGCTACATTGTTTTTATTAAAATAAACATTAAGATCCTGTCCTTTTTCCTTATAATATGCCATATAAGCGGCATTCCATGTCTCTTTAAGGAAAATATCTCCGGCCGCAACACTCGCTTCAGGAGCCAGGAAACTCCCCAGATACGGAGGAGTTACCGCGTTTCCTCCGGGATTATACCTGAGATCCAGCACCACCTCGGTTACCCCGTTATTTTTAAACTCCGTAAATACCTGGTCGAGCTTTGCATGAGACTCTTTCAGATAACCGGTGTAAGCTATATAACCTATTTTTACACCCGGCTCTTCAACTATCCTGTAAACATTTACTGGATCTTCATACATCTCTACGGAGGTCATGGTAAGATTTTTACCGGAAGGAGATATTACATTATTCTCTACAACCCCTAGCCCTATGCTGATCGTTTTCCCGTTGAACAGTTCCATATAATTACCCTTATTAATATTCCCGCCGTTAAGAGAAAGAATTATATCCCCTCTTTTCAATCCGGCTTCTTCCGCAGGCGAACCTGCGGTAACATATTTTACTATGGCAAAATAGTCTCCGGAATTAGAAAATTTTCCCAAAGCCAAAGAGTGTCCGAATGTAGTAGAAACCCCCTGAAAATCTTTCATCGCCGCTTCCGCATCATCCGTAATATAAGTCCACCTGTCAAGATCCTTATAAATCATCTTGGCAAGCATGGCAAAGGGATCGGTCTCCTTCTTAGGGTCTATACCCTTAGGTATCATGTCATTCCACAAATACGCTTCATTCATATAAGAAGCGATAAACTCGTTCGCTTTCCTTATATTCTCCGGATAAGGCTGCTTATCTTTAGAACAAGAGATAATACCGATAGCAAATATTAACAAAAATGCTAATTTTCTTACATTTACCTTCATAAAAATTTTTTTACAAATATAGAAAAAAAAGGGGGTTGTGAGCCGACCGGTACACTCTTTTATTCGGATTATAATTGTTATAATCTGCATTTATCATTAGATCAAAACGTTGCAGTCTTCTGAAAAAAGACTCCGAATAAA
The DNA here is from genome assembly GCA_964449975.1 of uncultured Muribaculaceae bacterium. Classification (GTDB taxonomy): domain Bacteria; phylum Bacteroidota; class Bacteroidia; order Bacteroidales; family UBA932; genus Egerieousia. The sequence goes on along the minus strand of CAYVED010000003.1, from coordinate 53,114 downwards.
AGAGTGTACCAGTCGGCCCGGCGCATCACATAAGTTCCAGTCCGTTTATTTTCAATTTGAATTGCAGACCCAGAAACTCCGCGGCTTTACGGCAAAGGATCATGCGGTTAAGGAATATTTCAAAATAATCCATTACCGGACATATTTCGGAATTAATGGAGAGCAGCAGGGAAATGGTTTTAGCCTCTTTATCCAACTTTACCTCCGATTTCTCCACTGCATAGTTCACACGATCATGTATATCGAAATCGGTGGAGTTGCGGTTCCTCACACGGCTACGGCGAACATCGGTTTTGTCGGCGAGGATAAGCGCTGCCGCCACCGCATTTACAGGGAAAGCCGTCGCCTCGTCATGGTTACCTATTGCGGTTATTATAGCGGCAATATCCTCCGGAGGCATTCCCATATTGTCGAGTATCCTGAAAGCCATTATAGCTCCGCTTTGAGCGTGGTCGGCACGGTTTATCACGTTTCCTATATCATGCATATATGCCGCTATCTTAGCGAGTTCCGCCTCATCCCTATCATATCCCAGATCCAGTAATATTTTGCTTGCAAGCTCCGCGCACCGGTGTACGTGGGCAAAACTATGTTCGGTATAACCCAATGCTGTAAGTGATTTATCCGCCTGCCGGATATATGTTTTTATCTCTTCGGAATTCTTAACATCCTCAAAAGAAACTTTTTTTCGTTTCATGATAATTCATTATTTATGTTTGCGATTCCGGAACAAAAATACGAATATATTTCCGGAAAACATCTTTAATATAAGTTCCATTCCGCATATATAACACAGGAAAGAGGCTTAAAGTAAAACGGTTCCGGCAAAATTTATAGGAACGGCTGGAATTTTTATTATCTTTGCGGATTCAAATAAATCCAACGTTAATTTTAATTTAAAAATATATGGCATTTACCAATAATGTTATGATAGTCCGGCACGGACTTTTGGCAAAATTAGTAAAATTATGGAGGGATAATGAACTCGTAGAGAATATCGACCGCCTTCCTATCGAATTAACACCCAGAAAAACAAAAGTAAAAGGCCGCTGCTGCGTACATAAAGAACGGGCGGTATGGAAATATAAATCTTTTCCTCTCCTGGGATTCGATATGTCGGATGAAAAAGACGAGCTCACTCCTCTTTCCCATTATGCTAAAGAGGCATTGACCCGCAACGGGAACAAAAAAGAAAACATAGTATGCGTAATAGACGAGGCGTGCTCTTCATGTTTCCAGGTAAATTACGAGGTAACCAACCTTTGCCGCGGTTGCGTGGCAAGAAGTTGCTATTTAAATTGCCCCAAGAATTCAATACACTTCAAAAGCAACGGACAGGCCGAAATAGACCACGACACCTGTATAAGCTGCGGGATATGCCATCAAAGTTGTCCTTATCATGCCATAGTATATATACCTATTCCGTGCGAGGACGTATGTCCGGTTAAGGCCATAAGCAAAGACGAATACGGCATAGAGTATATAGACGAAAGCAAATGTATATATTGCGGAAAATGTATAAACGCATGTCCATTCGGAGCCATATTCGAAATATCCCAGGTATTCGATGTCCTGCAAAGCATAAAGAGAGGCGAAAAGGTAGTTGCAATGGTAGCTCCGGCCATACTGGGACAATTCAAGGAGCCTGTGGAAAAAATATACGGAGCGATTAAATCCCTGGGATTCACCGATGTTTTAGAGGTAGCGCAGGGCGCTATGGAAACAACCTCCACCGAGGCGCACGAACTTCTGGAAAAACTCGAAGAAGGCGAACCGTTCATGACCACAAGCTGCTGTCCGTCATATATACAACTGGCGGAAAAACATATTCCGGACATAAAGAAATATATATCTGCAACCGGATCGCCGATGCACTATACCGCCCTTATAGCAAAAGAAAAATATCCCGACGCAAAGACCGTATTTATAGGCCCCTGCCTTGCAAAACGCAAAGAAGGAAGGGATAATCCGAACGTAGATTTCGTGCTTACCTTTGAGGAAATAGGTTCCATATTCGACGGATTCGATATAGACATGGATCAGGTTCAGCCATATCCTATGAGTTTTAATTCCGTTAGGGAAGCGCACGGGTTCGCGCAGGCCGGAGGCGTTGCAAATGCCGTCAAGGTATTCCTCAATAAAGAAGACCTGCAATACGTGCAGATAGCGAACCTGAACAAGAAAAATATAGGACTGCTCCGCTCCTATGCCAAGATCAAGAAAGCCCCGGCGCCCTTCATAGAGGTTATGGCATGCGAAGGCGGCTGTGCTACAGGCCCGTGTATCAGAACGGATAAAGCCACATCGCAAAAACGATTGACTGCGGAATTGAATAAAAGATAGAGGGCCGTTACGTATTATAAAGAGCATCCCGGAAGCAAAATAAAGCTCCCGGCTCTGCCGGAAATTAAAAAGGCTTTTAAGTTGTATTAAACCAGCAACTTAGAAGCCTTTCTCCTTGAAAGCACGTACGGATCGGCAAATAAAATATGCGCTTTTCACCGGATTATATAATCGGATTAAAAAATAAATACTATATTTGTCCCCCGATGAGTAAAAACATTCATATCCTTTCTTTCGGTAATTCGTCTGCATTCAGCACGACGAAAGGTATGATGTTTATGTCTATGCGAATGCATCGTTAAGATGCTGCTCTGATTTACACCCCTATTATGGAGGGTCTGCGTACCGGGTATGCGGAATATCTCCGGTTAAAAACAGAAACCTTATTTCATACGTTACGACAGTAACAGTTTCTCTATCATAAACTTCTTTTAATCATAGCCTTTGGCAAATGTAATAAGTAAAGCAGGCCGGGGCTTCAAAATAAAACAATCATGCCTGAATATAAATTCGAAACATTACAGATACATGCCGGCAGGACGAACGATCCCGTTACCGGAGCCTGTGCAACACCTATTTACCAGACGAACGCTTACGCATTTAACAGCGTGGAGCACGGCCGCAGATTATTCGATCTGGAAGAGGCCGGAAATATCTATACCCGTTTAAGCAACCCCACATCCGATGTCCTGGAACAAAGGATAGCGACATTGGAAGGCGGTACGGCAGCACTTGCGGTCTCATCGGGAATGAGTGCGCAATTCCTTGCAATCCGGAATATCTGCAATGCGGGAGATAATATAATAAGCTCTTTCTCGCTCTACGGCGGTACTTATAACCAATTTAAAATATCCTTTTCCGGACTGGGTATAGATGTAAGATTCTCACGGTGCAGGGATTCGGAACAAATAGAATCCCTTATAGATGAAAAAACAAAAGCCCTTTATATAGAGACAATCGCGAACTCCGATCTTTCCGTTCCGGATTTCGATATGTTGCATGCCGTATGCTCAAAGCACAAAATAGCGTTGATAGTAGACAATACCCTGGGATGCGGAGGATATTTATGCGCTCCGGCCAGATACGGGGCGAACATAATTGTACACTCGGCCACAAAATCCATAGGAGGACACGGTAATTCCATCGGAGGAATTATCGTAGATTGCGGTAATTTCGACTGGAAAAGCGGACGCTATCCATCATTTACCGCTCCTGCTCCCTCTTACAAAGGTATAAGCTTCTCCGATTATTTCGGAAACGTAGCATTCGCCGCAAAAGCAAGATGCGAAGGATTGAGGGATTTCGGATGCTGCCTCTCTCCTTTCAATGCGTTCCTGATCCTAACCGGGACGGAAACCCTCTCTTTAAGGACGGACAAGATGTGTGAAAACGCCCTGGCCTTTGCAAAATGGCTTGAAGAACGTCCTGAGGTAGAAAAAGTAAATTACCCGGGATTGGAAAGCCATCCGGATCATGCCAACGCACTTAAATATCTCGAACACGGATTCGGCGGGGTTATGACGGTAGATATGAAAGCAGGAAGAGAGCAGACCGGAAAATTCGCGGAAAGCCTGAAACTCTTTACCCTTATTGCAAACCTGGGAGACAACAAATCTCTCATAGGACATCCGGCTACAACAACGCACGGACAGCTCAGCGACAGCGAACTGCTTAATATAGGAATAAAACCCGGAACACTCCGCCTGAGCATAGGAATAGAGAATATCGGAGATATAACGGCAGATTTCGAACAGGCTTTCAGGAAGTGTTTTGATTTGTTACCGAAATTATTTTAAGGATATTTTTTAGCTATTTTAGGCTGCTTACCGAGGCGAATATCGGGGCTTATTTAACAAGTTTCTTATATCCCGACAAATGGAAAAACGATATTTCAAATATAATAAAGGGTTCAGGCTGGAGTGCGGCGGATGCCTGCCGGAAATAGAGATATGCTACCATATTTCAGCAGAGTTCGGAAGAAAAGACTCGGCAGAGGGCAAGGCACGGAAAATCATCTGGATAACCCATGCCCTTACAGCCGGTTCCGATCCTTCAGACTGGTGGGATGTGCTTGTAGGAGAAAGAAAATTTTTCGACCCCCGGAAATATACAATAGTATGTGCCAACATATTAGGCTCATGCTACGGCACTACCGGAGGCGCATCCCTCAATCCATCTACCGGCAAACCTTATATGCTGGATTTTCCCAGAACTACTATAAGGGATATTGCCGCCTGCCATGACCTGCTCCGGAAAGAACTGGGTATAAAACATATAGACCTTCTTATAGGAGGTTCTGTAGGAGGGTTCCAGGCAATAGAGTGGAGCATTATGAAGCCCTGCGCCATAAAAAATCTCGCGCTTCTGGCATGTAATGCAAGAATAACCCCCTGGGGAAACGCATTCAATGAATCTCAACGGATGGCATTGTACGCAGACGGCACATTCGGACAACAGCTATACAAAGAGATACGGGAAAATAAAAATTCCGCAGACGGCTCCCGGAATATTCCCGGAATCAGGAAGCATTCCGGCGGAGGGAACATGCCGGACAATGTGTGCGGCTTACCGGCACATGCCGGAAGAAAATTTGAAATACAGGGCGGCAGAAACGGACTGGCCGCGGCACGCTCCATAGCATTAATCTCATACAGAAGCTATCGCGGATACAATATTTCCCAGAAAGAGGCGGACGAAGAAACCTTATTCGGCCACCGCGCACAAAGTTATCAGCAATATCAGGGTGAAAAACTTGTAAAAAGATTCGATGCCTATTCATATTTATCCATGCTCAACCTTACCGACAGCCATAATATCGGGCGCGGACGCGGGGGAGTTGAGGCAGCCCTGAAACTCATAGAAGCAAAGGTATTATGTATAGGTATAGACAGCGACTATCTTTTCCCTCCGGCAGAACAACAGTATATCGCCGGTAATGTAAGAAACGGGGAATTCAGGCTGATAACATCGGATTTCGGACACGACGGATTCCTCCTGGAATGGGAACAGATACGAGATGCCATTATCCTTTGGGGAATAGAGGAAATAACAAAATAATAACAGAACAGTGAACAATTAAAAGGAAAATAATATGCAGGTACTTAAATTCGGAGGCAGTTCGGTTGCCGACGCCGGGAACATCACAAAAGTAATAGCTATCATAAAAGATGCGCTTAAAAGAGACAAAACCGTTGTAATATCATCGGCAGTAAGCGGAGTTACGGACGAGCTTATTAAAATAGGCAAAACCGCACAAATGCAGGACGGGAATTACTCCGCATTGATAGATATGCTTGAACAAAAACATATCATATTAATAAAAGAACTCATTCCGCCGGACGGGAACTCCGGGGACGGACACGAAGACAGCCGTGCTATATTACAGGAATGCACGGAACTGTTCCGCAAACTAAGAGATATATGCAAAGGTGTATATTTGCTGAAAGAGTTAAGTAACTTAAGTCTCGATCACATTGTAAGTTTCGGAGAACTGCTCTCTACAAAGATTATAAGCGCAAAACTCAAATCGCTAAACATCAATCACCAGTGGAAAGATTCAAGAGAGTTAATAAAGACGGAATCCGCAGGAGGAAGAAATGTAATAACATCAGATGATACGAATTATAATGTAAGCAACTACTTTAAATCTATAAATTCCAAGCTGTATATATTACCCGGATTTATAGCATCAGACACCTTAGGCAGAACTACAACTCTGGGAAGAGGAGGCTCCGACTACACGGCATCTATTATAGCCATAGGCATACAGGCGCGTGCGCTGGAAATATGGACGGATGTCTGCGGAATGATGACGGCAGATCCCAGAATAGTTCCCGATGCCCGGCCGATCCGCAATATATCCTATAAAGAGGCTCTGGAACTGTCTCATTTCGGAGCTAAAGTAGTATATCCTCCTACTATACAACCTGTTGTAAAACAAGGAATACCCATATACATAAAAAACACTTTCCGGCCGGAAGAACCCGGAACTCTTATCGAGCGCAATCCTCCGGAAGGGTATAACAAAATAAGAGGCATATCCGGTTCGGACAAAATAGCCCTTCTTTCTATGGAAGGATCCGGCATGGTGGGCATACCAGGCTACTCCAGCAGACTGTTCGATATACTTACAAAGAATAATATAAACATAATCCTTATCACCCAGGCTTCGTCAGTTCATACAATGTGTATAGCAATAGATGAGAGCGATGCCGATAAAGCGAAAAAGGCGGCTGACGAATTATTCGCGTATGAAATCTCGCTTGGGAAGGTAGAACCTCTAAGGGTTGAGAAAGGATTTTCCATAATTTCACTGGTTGGTAACGACCTTAAAAACCAGTCCGGAGCAAGCGGAAGAATGTTCGATGCACTTGGACGCGAAGGCATAAATATAAGGGCCATAGCACAAGGATCATCCGAGAAAAACGTTTCGGCCGTACTCCTTACCGGATTTGTAAATGATGCCATAAGAGCTATACATAAAGAGTTCTTCTCAAACGGAGCCAAAAGAATAAACCTTTTTATTGCGGGTTGCGGAACTGTAGGGAAAACGCTTACAGAGATAATAGACCTTAAAAAAGATTATCTTTCGCATAAACTGGGTAAAGAGCTTGTAATATGCGGTATCTGCAACAGTAGAAATTATATCATAAACCGCAACGGCATAGATACGGACGATATAAAGGCATTAAGCGGAAAAAAGGAATCTTCCGTAAAAGCCGCGAAAAATACGGGAAATAAATTCACGGAAGAAATAACCGCATTACGCCTGGACAATTCCGTATTCATAGATTGTACCGCAAATAAAGCGGTTGCAGGAAGTTATACGGATCTGTTCAGAAATAAATTATCCGTGGTAACATGCAATAAAATAGCCAATTCATCTTCTTATGACTCTTACAGGGAGCTGTTTGCCGCAGCACTGGCGGAAAAGGTTTCCTATAAATACGGTACGACGGTATGCGCAGCCCTGCCGGTTCTCTCCACAATAGAACAACAAAATAACTGCGGGGACAATATATTCAGGGCCGAAGGAATATTGTCGGGAACTCTTAATTATCTTTTCAGCACATATAACGGGGAAATCTCATTCGCCGAACTTGTAAAACAGGCATGTCTGAAAGGTTATGCCGAACCCGATCCCAGGCTGGATCTTGCCGGAACCGACGTTTTGCGGAAATTCATAATCCTTTCGCGCGAAGCCGGAGAACAGATAGAAGCCTCTTACGTAGATTTCGAAGGATTTATCCCCGACGAGATACTCTGTCCCGGAATCACCGACTTTCCCGGATACGCGGATGAATTTTACAAAAAGCTGGAAGAGTATGAACCCGTACTGAAAGAGAAATACCGGCTGGCAGCAAAAGAGGGTAAAAAACTGAGATTTACCGCTACGCTGGATAAGATGAACAGTATCGGCCGTAAAGCCTACCTGACGGTAGACCCATCCCTGGCAAAAGATAACGCCCAGACGGTAGCCCGTATAGGATTGCAGGAGATAGAAAAGAATCATCCTTTTTATAATCTGGAAGGAAGCGATAACGCCGTTATACTCATTACGGATTTTTATCCGCGGGGAATTGTAATAAAGGGCGCCGGGGCAGGAGCTTTCCAAACCGCCGGAGGAATACTGAACGATATTTTAAAAATCAATTAAAACATATGAACATTGCAGTAATAGGAGCTACGGGTCTCGTAGGAAGAAACATATTAAAAGTACTCGAACAAAGGAAATTCCCCGTAACGGAATTAATTCCGGCGGCATCGGAAAGATCCTCCGGCAACAAAATCTTATTTAAAGGAAAAGAATATTCCGTCTGCACTCTGCAGCAGGCCATGCTGAAAAAGCCGCAGATTGCAATATTTTCGGCAGGAAGCGAAGTTTCGGCTATATGGGCGCCGGAATTCGCAAAAGCAGGATGTTATGTAATAGATAATTCCGCATTCTGGAGAATGCATCCCGACAAGAAACTGGTAATTCCGGAAATCAACGGAGATGTAATTGAAAAAGGGGATTATATAATAGCCAATCCGAATTGTTCGACAATACAAATGCTGATAGCCGTTGCGGAACTTCATAAACGATACGCTATCAAAAGAATAGTCGTCAGCACGTATCAATGTATAACCGGAACGGGGAAAAAAGCGATAGACCAGATGGAAAAGGAGAGGGAGAAAGCGGTTCAACTCAATAAAAAATCCGGTAACGGGAGTATTAACAATATCCTGGAAGAGCGGGAACACTCCGGTCCGTATCCGTACCGGATAGATCTTAACCTGTTGCCGCATATAGACAAATTCTTTGAAAACGGATATACCGGAGAAGAGATGAAAATGGTAAACGAAACACGCAAAATAATGAGAGACGATAATATCAAAGTATCCCCTACCGCCGTGCGGGTTCCGGTGCTGGGAGGACATGCCGAGTCTATAAACCTGGAATTCGAAAAGCCTATATCCCAAGAGGGTGTTTATAATGCGCTTCAAAATACCAGAGGAGTTATATTGCAGGATAATGTATCTCCGAACGGGGACAGTCCCAACCCCGCTATCGGGAAGAAGCCGGAATCCGGTAATATCCGGAATAACGGAAACTGTTCTGCGGCAAACTATACTTTAAATTCCCTGGAAGCACTCCCCTATCCTATGCCGCTCTATACGGAAGGACGGGACGAAGTATTCGTAGGACGGGTAAGAATCGACCCGTCGGTAGAGAACGGAGTTAACCTCTGGTGCGTGGCCGACAATCTCCGTAAAGGAGCGGCCACCAATGCGGTGCAGATAGCGGAACTGCTGCTGGAAAAAGCCTTCCTGTCCTAAAGAGGATTCTAAGGCATCTCTTGCAGGCGGACGTACAACTCTATGTAACATATTAATAATATGCTTATTAATAGTAGAGCGACATATATTTTACCAACGCTGTGATCCTGTAATATTTTTTATACGATTAACTGCTTATCCGGAACATTTTTCAAATTTTATGACTATTTTTGTGCCCGAATGCGCAAAAAGGGTATATTTTAAAATGAGCGATATAAAATACAACGTAAAAGAGACGGCAAACTATTCCGAATCAGATTTTGAAACACTTGCGTGGAACGAGCACATCAGGAGAAGATCGGGAATGTATATAGGGAAACTGGGGGACGGATCTTCTCCGGACGACGGTATATACGTTCTTATAAAAGAGGTAATCGACAACTCCATTGACGAGTTCATAATGGGATACGGCAAACAGATACGTATCGCCATTGAAGATAACGTGGTTACGGTAAGGGATTTCGGCCGAGGCATTCCTTTGGGTAAAGTAGTGGATGCGGTTAGCAAAATGAATACCGGAGCAAAATACGGGAGCGATGCCTTTAATAAATCGGTAGGACTTAACGGAGTGGGAACCAAAGCTGTAAACGCCACTTCAAGTTCATTTTACGTACAATCGTTCAGAGACGGAAAAAGCGCTTACGCCTCATTCGCGCGCGGAGAACTTCTCGAAGAAGGAGAATGCGAAACCCAGGAAAAAAACGGTACTCTGGTACGCTATACCGCCGATGAGGAACTATACGAAAACTACCGGTATAACATGGAGTTTATAGAGACCATGCTTAAAAATTACGCATATCTCAATGTAGGTCTCTCAATAATGTTCAACGGCGTCGAATATAAATCAAAAAACGGGCTTCTGGATCTGATAAACGATAATATGGCTGATTCCCTGCTTTATCCGGCAATACATTTCAGGGGAGAAGATATAGAGGTAGCGATCACACACGGTTCCGAGAACGGGGAAAATATAAGCTCTTTTGTGAACGGACAGAATACTATTCACGGCGGAACGCACCTGGCAGCTTACAGAGAGGCCGTAGCCAAGACCGTAAAGGATTTCTTAAAAAAAGACTTCGATCCCAAAGATGTAAGACAATCTATCGTAGGAGCGGTAAGCATTAAAGTACATGAACCTAAATTTTCCAATCAGACGAAAACATACTTCGATTCCAAAGATATAAAAGAGAAGAATACTACTGTACGCAACTTCATAGTTGATTTTATTGCGGAACATCTGGATAATTTCCTTCATAAAAACCCTTCGGTAGCCGATGCAATGCTCAAAAAGATACTAGAAAGCGAGAAAGAGCGGAAATCCATAGCAGGAATACAGAAACTTGCCAGGGAAAGGGCTAAAAAAGCCAGCCTTCATAACAGGAAGTTAAGAGATTGCCGGCTTCACTACGGAGATAAGGACGAGAGAAACCAGAATACGATGCTGTTCATAACAGAGGGAGATTCGGCAAGCGGATCGATAACCAAGAGCCGTAACGTGAACATACAGGCGGTATTCAGTTTAAGAGGCAAACCGCTTAATTGCTACGGTCTTTCAAAAAAAATAGTTTACGAGAACGAAGAGTTCAATCTTTTACAGGCCGCTCTCAATATCGAAGAAGACCTGGAAAACCTGAGATACAATAAGGTGATAATAGCAACGGATGCCGATGTGGACGGCATGCACATCCGTCTGCTTCTGCTTACTTTCTTTCTGCAATTTTTCCCCGATCTGATAAGACAGGGACATCTCTACATTTTACAGACCCCCCTGTTCAGGGTTCGTAAAAAGAAACCGGCGCAGCAAAACGAGAAAAAAGGGAAGAGCAAACCGAAAGACGAGATGGAAACCTACTATTGCTACTCCGCCGAAGAAAAAGAGAAAGCCATTGCCAGACTAGGTAAAAATCCTGAAATCACACGCTTTAAAGGACTGGGAGAAATTTCTCCCGATGAGTTCGGCAATTTCATAGGAGAAGATATAAGACTTGACAGGGTACGCCTGAGCAAAGACGACGCGATCCACGAATTACTTGAATTCTATATGGGTAAAAATACCATGGAAAGGCAGAATTTCATAAAAAGCAATCTCCGTTCCGATCTCATACTTGAAGAGTTGCTGGAAGAAGTTGCAACTCCTTAGTACAAAGCGCAAAAGAAAAACTTTTTATATAATGAAATATATATCAAAACTGTTCCTCCGGCTGCTTGGATGGAAAGCCATGGAACCACCGGTAGAAGAACCTAAATGTATTATATTGGGAGTACCCCACACATCGAGCTGGGATTTTATAATATCTTATTTCTACTATAATTCCGTAGGAGGCAAAGCATACGTAATGGTAAAAAAAGAGTTTTTCTGGGGTCCGTTGGCTCCCCTTATGCGGGCGTTGGGAGCCGTTCCTGTAGACCGGAAAAAAGGGGCTACGGTAGCCAAGCAAATGATAGAGGCCATGAATAAAGCGGAGAAAATGCATCTGGCGATAGCTCCGGAAGGAACAAGGCAGCGTACCGAAAGATGGAAAACAGGATTCCACACGATAGCCCGTGCATGTAATATTCCCGTTTACATGGGATATTTCGACTGGGGAAAGAAACAGGTAGGAAGAGGAATTAAAATAGAGCTCACCGACGATGCGCAGGCCGATCTGAAAAGGATAAAGGCGCACTATAAAGAAATGGGCATAAAAGGTAAAAATCCCGGTCTGTTTACTATGGGCAGCGATCTTGATTAAACCGGTATTCAGCCTCTAAAATATCAGGCACAATAATTGTTAAGTACACTACCTGAACTAAAAACTATCTGACTACATTATGAATATTAATACTCTCAAAGAGTTATTCAGCTATAGCATAAGCTCTTACACCACCAATAAATGTCTATGCACAACAGGCGGAGATTTTTACACTTATACACGATTCGGAGAAAAAACAAAAGAAATATCAGCCCTTTTATTAAATAATAATATAAAACCGGGAGATAAAATAGGCATCCTTGCGCAGAATATGCCGAACTGGGGCGTAGCTTTTATGAGCTGTACCGCATACGGCAGAGTTGCGGTTCCCATGCTGCCCGATTTCTCAGAGGCGGAGATCGCCAATATAATAAACCACTCGGAAAGCAAAGGTATTTTCATATCGAAAAAACTTTTACGTAAACTTACGGATGAAACCAGGGAAAGACTGGAACTTATAATACAGATAGATGACTTTACGGTGCTTAAAGGCAACGCATCCGCACCTGAACATAAAGATATACGGGAAATTGAAACCGGAAGTTTTATACCAAAGGAACCCGATCTGGCCACAATAATATATACGTCGGGAACTACCGGAAACTCAAAAGGAGTTATGCTTACACATAAGAATCTCATATCCCACCTATATACCGCCCGGGAATTAAGGCCCAGTTTCCAATGGGATGTCTGGCTGTCGATACTGCCGCTTTCCCATACGCTGGAGTGCAGCCTCTCGTTCCTGTTGCCGTTTTCTTCCGGATCATCGGTATATTATCTCGATAAAGCGCCTACTCCCACGGTGTTGATGCAGGCATTAAAAATTATAAAGCCTACGACGTTGCTTGTCGTTCCGCTTATTATCGAAAAAATATACAAAAACTCCATACTTCCTAAAATCAATGCCAGACCCGTTACGGCAAAACTGTACAAAACCGCCATCGGAAGAAAACTCCTGCATCTTATTATAGGTAAACAGATGCGCAAAATGTTCGGGGGACGCATAAGATTTTTCGGAGTAGGAGGAGCAAAACTCGACGGTACGGTAGAACGGTTCATGTATGAGGCAAAATTTCCTTACGCAATAGGTTACGGACTTACGGAATGTTCTCCCCTGCTTGCCGGAGCGACGCCGTCAATGGTAAAATGGCAGACTACGGGGCCGGCCGTTCCGGGGGTAAAGATAAAGATAAATAATCCGGATCCGGTAACCGGAGAGGGAGAAGTAGTGGCCAAAGGGGACAACATCATGGCCGGATACTACAAAAATCCGCAGGCTACCGCAGAAGCGTTTACGGAAGACGGATGGTTCCGCACCAAAGACCTGGGGTATATAGATTCCAGGGGATGGCTCTCTATAAGAGGGCGCCTTAACAATATGATAGTAGGGGCAAGCGGGGAAAATATATATCCGGAGGAGATCGAAACCGTAATAAATTCACATGAAGTTGTAGCCGAATCGCTCGTAACATCTCAAAAAGGGGTGCTTGTCGCCCGCGTATGTATTAATCCCGACAAAATGGAGTCCCTTAATAAACTGAAAGAAGAGTACCTGGAGTCATACAGGCAAAAGAAATTGCATCTTATAGAAGGATATGAGACCAAAAAAGCGGAATGGATAAAAGAGTACGAGCAGAAGAAAGAGGATTGGAAACTGGAACTGAGCACGAGAAAAGAAGAATATACCGCTATCTACGAACAGAAAAAGGCCGAGTGGAAAAAAGAGTATGACCAGAAACGCCGTGAACTTTACGGAGTTTATGCAATCAGACGCGACGAAATTGTTTCCGCATACTACGGGAAAAAGGCCGAAGGGCTTAAAATATTCGAAAACAAACTCAATGAACTGGAAAACGAGATACATCAGTACGTAAACTCGAAAGTAAACAGATTCTCAAAAGTCGCCGCCGTTTATGTACAGCATGAAGCTTTTGAAAAAACCGCTACCCATAAAATAAAAAGATATTTATATAATAACCATTAGAATATAAATTCAGTATTAAATTTTCACTGTTAATCCCAACTGATCTGCAAAGCAATTAGTTGGGATTGATTCATCCGGGAAAGATCATAATGCCGTATACGTTTTATCTGTCTTCAGAATCCCGGTAAAACAAAGGAAAGTACGGTCTGCCCCTTAATCGGAGCAGATATTTGAAGAAGGTGATACCCGTATATAAAAGGACCAGTCCTATAAAACCGCAACGTTTATTCAGGACTAGTCATTTTCAGCGAATTCCGCCTATATCACCACAGAAAACAGAACATAGGCCCAATGAGCCACTATTCCCGCTACAAGACCTCCTATAGTATGGGCTATAATAGCCTTAGAGGTTAGTTTCCTGAAACCCAGAGAATCCAGCATAGCAGTATGAGTACTTAAAAAACCACTCCAGCACATACCCATTGCGGTAAATACGGCAATGGCATTACCGTCTATAAAACCGTCCGCCTGAAATTTAGGCACAAGTCCCAAAGCAGCTCCCACCGCACCCAGGGAAGTAATAGGGAAAGCCACAAGTTCGGGATGGGTAAACCCGAACAGATACTCAAAAACAATGTTTATTTTTCCGGCCAGTAAAGGAAGCAGCGCTATACCTTCATAAGCTTTTCCGGTATATCCGTTCTCTCCCGGGCCGAAAGTAAGCATCATTACAAAAGTCGAGATAATCAGCACTCCGGGAATAATAGCCAGCCCCAGGTCTACACCTGTTTTACCTCCGTCGAGAAGGGAGTTGAGCACCCTTAAAAACACTCCTCCGCCCGATTTGAATGATATTTGCTGTTCATCACCACCCGCAGCCTCTTCATTTGCAAATTCCGGATTTGATTTCAATATGAATCTCTGCATCAATCTTGTAGATACTATACTTCCCGCTACTGAGCCTACAAGTCCTACGACTGCTGCGGACGCATATCCCCTTCCTGCCATAAATACTATTACTACCAGACCCATTCCGAACGCCGTACCGAAATTAGTAAGGGATATTAACTGGTATTTTTTAAAATACCGGCTGAAATTCTGATCCTTTGAAAGAGAGATAATGGCCGGATTATCGGAAAGGAATGTTAATACCCCGCCCAGAGCCGCAACTCCCGGAAGATTGAATAACGGTTTCATCAAAGGACGCAGAAGCGCCTCCAGCAACCTTACCACTCCGAATTCTATAAGCAGTTTTCCGAGCGCTCCCGACAATACGGTAATACCCATAATATAGAATACCGTTTCTATAAGGAGACTGTAGGATGTGTTCATAAGAGTGTTAAGCATATTGGGAACCCCCATGATGCTTCCCAAAGTACCGAAAATGCCGAAAAATACCAACAGGAATATTCCGGCTTCCAGTCTTCTGAGCGTTAAAAACTTTAATGGTAGTTTCATAAGTTTAAAAATTTAATAATTCATCGGGACACGAAGTTGATTAAAAAGGTTCGTATTATCTTAGTATGTTTTAAGCGTTATCTGTCAAGGGCTTTTATCTGCCATTTTATACCTATATTAAAGGTCTGCGGTACAGGATTCTCCGATGTGGAGTACCAGAAAGCGTGCAGTCTTATATTATTTTTGGCCGTAGTAAGAGGAAAATACTCCACGCCTGCACCGTAAAACCCTCTTTTAACTCCCGGCAACACATATCTGTCATAAATGAATTCCGTATCGTGCGGCTGGGTATTGTTCCGGTCGTATCCCCCTTTTGTGAATACTTTAAAGTAATCGTTTATCCATAACGATATTTTACCCATTAATGTAAAATCCGCAAAAAACGCCGTTTTCTTTCCGGCATACCGGTTCATATAATCCAGGTCGAAATCCGCTCTGCCCCATTTAAACCGGTTTCCCAATGCTATATAATTTATAAAATGTCCCTTTTCATACTCTATCATATTAGCCGAATAGATAGTGCTGAACCACTTGTTTATATTCCCGTACCATATAACATTATAAGCATATATATTCTGGAATCCTTTTGCCGAGAAAGGAGAATTAGTCACCTGTGCATAGAGTTTGTGTTCTGGAGAGGGCACAAAGCCCACGTTCACCCCTATCTGGAAAGGGCTTACATGATTCCAGAAATCCGACGCATAATACACGTCGATTGGAGCATAATCATATTCGAATGTTCCTATACAGATCATCTGCTTTCCGGCCGTTACCGAAAACTTACTGTTGGGATGATAAGTAATATTAGCCCAGTCCGTGGCGCTGAAAAACTCTTTAGGTTTGGCCGGATCTACATATAATCTGTGCCTGAAACTATAAGAGAATTTCTCGCTGATCTTTCCGTCTATTATAAGTTTAAGATACCGTCCTATAAATCCGCCTTTACTGTCGGGACGCTTTCCCGTATTATCGTCCTTCCCGAAAGCCGTATATTCCGCGTCGAAACGGGTATCGAATCTTATCGTCAGCTTGCTGTCCTGGTTTTGCATCTCCTGAGCACCGATCCTTCCGCCGGATAAAAGCATAAATATTGAAAATGCCGCTAAAAAATAGTATCTCATAAATGGTTTTTAAGTTATTAGAATTTGTATATTTATCAGTTATATTCACTTAATTCGAGCCACCGTAACGTTTTTTCATCCAGCAATTCTATTATTTCGCCTATCCGGTGCGAACCGGCTGTAAGTTCCTCTATAGGTAAACTCCCCGAAGAAAGATCCTCTTCCAGTACGGACTTTTCACTTTCAAGCTCGCTTATCTCCCTCTCAAGTTGCTCTAATTCCCGTTTCTCTTTAAAACTTAACTTTTTCTTCTGTTCCGGGCGGTCGCTGTCCCGATTTTGTCCTGCGGCCCCGGCAGCGCTCTTTTCCTTTGCAGCCCGTTCCGAAATCTTTTTCCTCTTCTCTATATCTTTTATATACTCCCTGTAATCTGAGTAACTTCCTACAAAATCTTTTATTTTACCCTCTCCTTCGAATATGAAAAGATGATCGGCTATCTTATCCAGAAAAAATCTGTCATGAGAAACAATTAGCAAGGAACCGGCATAACTTTTCAGATACTCCTCCAATACGTTGAGGGTAAGTATATCAAGATCATTAGTAGGCTCGTCCAGAATGAGGAAATTAGGGTTCTTCATCAATACGGTAAGCAGATACAGACGCCTTTTCTCACCCCCGCTAAGCCTTTCTATTTTAGTATAATGAGCACTGGGGGGGAATAGAAAATAGTTAAGAAAGGTGGATACGGGAACGGTTTTGCCATCGCCCAGGGTAACGACCTCCGCAATCTTCCTTACGGCATCAATAACGGTATCGTCCGGATCGAACTCTATTCCCGATTGTTTATAATATCCGAATACAAGCGTTTCGCCGCGTTCTATCTCTCCGGCCGTAGGCTGGAGTTCGCCTTTTAATATATTAAGGAAAGTGCTTTTTCCCACGCCGTTTTTCCCTACGATACCTATTCTCTCTCCCGGAGCGAACTTATATGAAAAATCCTCTACGCCTGTCCAGTTTTCCCACCTGAAACCCAGATGCGAACAGTTTATTATTTTTTTCCCCAGGCGGGACATTTTTACATTTATATTAATATTCCTCTCCTGTATTTTCTGTTCCGCCTTATCTTTAAGTTCGTAAAAAGCATTTACCCGGTATTTCGCCTTAGTACCCCTGGCGCACGGCATACGGCGCATCCAGTCAAGTTCGGTTCGAAGAAGGTTTCTCGCCCTGTCGGTTTCCGCAGCAAAATTATTCAACCTTTCCTCTCTCTTTTCAAGAAAATATGAATAGTTCCCGTTGTAAAAATAAAGCGTACCGTCGGCCATCTCCATTATACGGTTACATATACGGTCTAAAAAGTATCTGTCATGCGTCACCATCAGCAAAGTACACCTCGAACGTCCCAGATAATCTTCCAGGAACTCTATACTCTCCATATCCAGGTGGTTTGTAGGCTCGTCCATTACCAGTAAATCCGGTTTGTTAACAAGCATCACGGCTACTGCAACCCTTTTCACCTCTCCCCCGCTCATCTCCTTTATTTTCTGTTCCGGTCTGGTAAGTCTTAGAGAAAAGAGTATCTCCATTATCTCGTGCTCGGGAGTATGTCCTGATGCCGCTTCCGATACTATTTCATTCACCGTACTATCGGGATTATAAAAATGCTCCTGCTCCAGAAAAGATATTGTGATATTCTTCAGGAATTTGACCTTTCCCTCCCCGTCGGAAAAGTCCTTGCCGGCAAGGATTTTCAATAACGATGTTTTACCTGTTCCGTTGGGAGCGATAAGTGCAATCTTGTCTCCCTCGTTTATATTGAAACTGATATTTTCAAACAAAACGCGGGGACCATACGATTTGGATATATTTTCAACCTGAAGAAAACTTGCCATGTATATTTTATCGGTGTGCAAAAGTAATAAAATAGCCGTTATCTGCCAAAAAGCTTTGATGTACACGTATTTTTCTTTACACAAATAACCCCAAAAGTACACAAGACTTTTGGGGTTCGTTAAATTTCATATTCTCTACGGAATATATTTACCGCTATATTTCTATCTTTGTCGGCTTTGTCATATGTTTGGGATCAAGAATTTTGTCGAGCTGTTCTTTAGAAAGAAGCTGCTTATCCAGGACAAGCTGGTAAACGCTTCCGCCTGTCTCCAGCGCCTCTTTTGCAACCTCGGTACAGTTGGCGTAACCAATATAAGGTTTCAACGCCGTAACAATACCTATGCTATGTTCCACAAGGTATCTGCAGTGCTCTTTATTGGCAGTTATTCCATCTACACATTCGACCCTTAAAGTATCGAACCCTGCTTTCAGCCATTTTGCCGATTCCACAAGACTTTCAACCAGAACAGGTTCCATTACATTAAGTTCGAGCTGCGCCGCTTCCGATGCGAAAGCAATAGTGGTATCGTTTCCGAAAACTTTAAAACATATCTGGTTTACAACTTCCGGAATAACCGGATTTACTTTACCCGGCATAATAGAAGATCCCGGTTGTTTAGGAGGTAAGTTTATCTCCTGGATACCGGTTCTAGGTCCCGACGAAAGGAGACGGAGGTCATTACATATTTTGGATAATCTTATTGCAATGCTTTTGAGAGCCGCGGAATAGTCTACCATGCAAGACGTGTCGTGTGTAGCCTCTATAAGGTCTTTCGCCAGCTTAATATCCCATTTCGTTATCTCTTTTATATATTTAGTACACGCCTCTGCATATCCCGGTTCTGCTGTAATACCAGTTCCTATTGCAGTAGCTCCCATATTTATTGTAAGGAAATGCCTGGCCGCAACATCAATCTTTTTCGTCTCATTGTTCATTGCCGATGCAAAGGCTCCGAAAGTCTGTCCCAGTGTC
Source organism: uncultured Muribaculaceae bacterium (assembly GCA_964449975.1). Classification (GTDB taxonomy): domain Bacteria; phylum Bacteroidota; class Bacteroidia; order Bacteroidales; family UBA932; genus Egerieousia. Next base: position 33,911 of record CAYVED010000003.1, on the reverse strand, counting down.
ATAGGAACGGCATCCTGCAACTGTGTCCTGCCCATTTTAATAATTTTGGAGAACTCTTTCGCTTTTTTCTCGAATGAAGCTATCAGCAATTTAAGCGAATTCATCAGATCCTGGTGTATCATATATAGTCCAAGATGCATCGCTGTAGGGTAAGCGTCATTGGTGGATTGCGCCATGTTCACATGATCGTTGGGATGAAGGAATTTATATTCACCGTGCTGTTTTCCCATTAATTCAAGTCCCCTGTTGGCTATAACTTCGTTCGCGTTCATATTAGCGCTCGTGCCTGCTCCGCCCTGTATCATATCTATAGGGAAATGCTCAAGATGTTTTCCCTCCATAAGCTCGTCGCATGCCTTAATAATAGCATCGGTAACCTCTTTTGTAAGAAGCCCCAACTGGTAATTTGCCAGAGCCGCCCCTTTTTTGGTAATACCGAAAGCCTTGATAAACTCCGGATAATCGCACAGTTTGTTATTGCTGATATTAAAGTTTTCAATGGCCCTAAGTGTCTGTACTCCGAAAAGGGCCTCCATAGGAACCTCTTTATCTCCAAGAAGATCGTGCTCGCTTCTTGTTTTACCAGATGTTTTGAATTTATATGTAACCATTACCGTATATTATTTGTAATAAAAAAATTAATAGTGATTTATGTTGTTTTTAGTTTTGCCGGCAAATTTAATAAATAATAATCTTAAAAGGCAATTCTATATGAAAAACTTGTTCACTTTCGACAATACCTGCGGCAAGGCAAATACCACCACCCTGTCATACGGTTTTATTATAAAATCTTCCGTTGCAATAAAGCTGTCATTCCCCCGGATTATTCCGCCTATAATGGCTTCCTGAGGGAAATGAAGGTCTTTTATAGCCCCTTTTGTTATGATACTGCTCGGATTGACTATAAATTCAAGTACTTCGGCATCCGAACCGTTAAGACACTTTATAGAACGCACTTTATTGCTTAAAGTAAAACGGAAAATACGCCCTGCAGTGATAAGTTTTTTATTTATAACGGCATCCACTCCCATTCCCTCGGCCAGTTTTATATACTCTATATTTTCAACTTCCGCTATGGTCTTGGGAACTCCCATTCTTTTGGCAGCGACACATGAAAGGATATTCGTTTCAGAGCTGCTGGTTACGGCCACGAATGCGTCCATATCTTTAACTCCCTCTTCAAGAAGCAGATCGGAATTACGACCGTCCCCGTTAATTATAAGCGCCTTGTCAAGGGTATCGGCAAGGTATTCGCAACGCTCCTTCTTATACTCCACTATTTTGATCTGTTCGACAGAACTCTGCATCTTCCGGGCAAGCATCTCTCCTATCCTTCCTCCTCCCACGATCATAAGCCGTTTTATATCTATTTCATTTTTTCCGGAAAAACTCATGGCCTCTTTTACTCCCGATCTGGTACAGATAACAAATACCAGATCGTTCTGGATAAACTTGGTATCGGGAGTAGGAATAATGGTAGTCCCGTTCCTGGCTATCGCAACGGCTTTGTACTGCGGCTCCCCGCTTGTGGATACGAGATCCGAGAAACATTTTTTTATAAGAGGCGCCCCGTCATCCAGCCTGAACACCACCATTTGCAGGATACCCCTGGCAAATTCCATGAATTCGGTAGTTCCTGTCTGTTTCAGTAAATCTATGATCTCGTACGATGCTATCTTCTCCGGATAAAAAAGCAGATCTATACCCAGTTCGGTAAAGAGCAGCTTATTTTCATATTGCATGTACTCGTCATTATTTATACGCGCCGTAACTTTTTTAGCACCCATTTTTTTTGCGAGAAGAGCGCTTATAAGATTTACATCCTGCTCCTGGGCAGGACTTACTGCAATAAAAAGATCCGCATTCCGCACACCGGCCTGCTCGAGGGTAGCAATGGAAGTAGGCTTTCCCTGAACTATTACGACATCGGCCATCTCCGCTAATTTATTAAGGCGCGACTCGTCGCTGTCCATAATAGTAAGATCGTTATACTCATTACTTAACATCTTTGCCAGATGGCTTCCTACCTCTCCGGCTCCAGCTATTACGATTTTCATACGTTTAAAAATTTTCAGAGCGATAGTAGCCGCTTCGCTCTCACATTAACTTTTCGAATCATTACCTAAGAGCAAATAATATGATAAAATAAGTTAATGTCCGGTTCATTATAAAAATCGAGAGGGTGCTTGAAAAATTAATTCTTACACACCCTCCCCTCTGTTTTTTTCCGATTGGCCTTAATACTCGTCTTCGTTGAAAAGTTATTTAACTCCTGTTTATCAAATAATTATTGTCAATCGAATGATATTTAGCCAAACAAACTGCACTATTTGAGGTTATGAAAGGCGAAGATAATGATTTTCGGACAAACAAACTATTTTTCCTCAAAATATAAGGAAAAGGATAATCATTCACATTTTCGAATGTTTACTTTATTTAAACGGAGGCTACACTTGGCTGTGCACATTGTTGCTTCAGAGCATAGCGTTTATTCTCTCAACAATGCTAAAAGCGAAACTTTTTAATTATATCTTGAAATCTCATAGACACATCGATTATTTTTTGATTGTTAGGATACAGTTTCTGAAAATCCAGTCATCTTTTACTAATATTCGATAAGCCATTTTCTCGATAATGAGTATACATATTACGCCTATTGCAATCCAAAGAATCTGTATACTCTGCTAATTGCTGTTCTATTTGTCGTGATTCCGGGACAGAAGTAAATTCTGCAATCTTTTTGATTTTGTACCAGATACTCTTCTGTCGATGCTCTTCATCATAGCCGTAAGATGTGTCAATGCAGCAGTTTCTATCATATATATCCGATATAAACATACCGATCTGTCAATCATCTTCGATGCATTTAAATAGGGTTTGTTTCGAGTTATTTATCAATCTCTCTATTGATTTCGGACTAGGTGGCTTTTTCTCCATAGAATGCTCATATATTTAATAATTTCTTAGTCCAATCCGCAAGAAATATGGGGATATTGAGAATTGCATTATCCCGTTTCAAATTATTCATAGAGTAACGCAATGCCAATTCTACAGAGAAGCGATCAATGTAAATCCCAAGGCTTCTGCCACTCAAACGAGTGCCTGATTTGACCTCTACTGGAAGCAATGATGTTCCGTTCTGCAACAGGAAATCAACCTCTGCGGTAGCTTCGGATATCCAATATCTCGGCATTACATCGAAATATGCCGCGAGAGATTGCAACACCATATTCTCTGCCATTGCACCTTTGAATTCGGTATAAAGAGGATTTTCCGACCAAAGCACATCGGCCGGAAGCTGGGCCATAACACGAAGCAAGCCCCCATCGCACAGATAAATTTTGAATGCCGAAAGGTCGTCGTATGCACTCAACGGCAATCCGGGTTTGGAAGAACAGAAGATACGATATATCATTCCGGCGTGTTCCAGCCACAATAAGCCATCCTCATATTCCCGCGCCCGTGCTCCGGTTTTGACAAGTTTATAGATGAACTTCCGATTCTCTTTTGTCAACTGGGATGGTATGGAGTTCCAAATAGCCGCAATACGGGGAATATCCTTGCCCGGAGCGTGCTTGGCGAAGTCCAGCGAATAGGCCGTCAAAATAGACTTCTGAATCTCCTCAATCTCCTGCACGCCACGTTTTTCAAGCATGGCGGTAACTGCCGCCGGCATTCCTCCGCAAACTTGATAGCGACGATATGCCTCTCCGACACGTCCCATAACAATCTCCGGTAACGGAGAAATCTCAGTCAAATTCTCCAAATATTCGTACATTTGTAGCGTATCGGCACGCAGAAACTCACGGAACGTAACCGGATACATTTGCAGAAATTCGACTTTGCCGACCGGAAACGAATCACCCTGCGAGAGCGATACACCCAATAGCGATCCGGCCGCAAGAATATGATACTCGGGAGCTTCTTCGCAGAAATACTTTAAACTGTTAAGTGCCTTATTGCTTTGCTGAATCTCGTCGAAAATAATCAAGGTCCGTCCCGGTTCAATAGGGAATTCCGTATAGAGCCGAAGAATATCAATCAACCGTTCGGAACTTTTCGTATTCTCGAATTCTCGGCACAACTCTTCTGATGCGTCAAAGTTAAAATAGGCAACATTGTCGAAATACTCTTCGCCGAACTTTCGCATGATCCATGTTTTACCGATCTGACGCGCACCCTGAATAATGAGCGGTTTACGCTCCGGCCGTTGCTTCCATTTAAGCAGAGCGGTCATTATATCTCTTTTAATCTCCATATCATATTAGCGTTTTTGACTATCAATCACATTTTATCAACATGATTTGTGCAAAAATACACATTTTTACAACATAAAGGGTGAAATAGTCGCTTTTTCTCTGAAAGCGAGATTTTTGTCACGATGCGCATATCCTGAATCCGTGCATTGATAGCAGTATCTATTTCATTTCACTCGCATACGCGCACGATTTGAATATCGGAGTCAGGGCATGATTGATGGTCGCATCGCTATTCAGTTTGATTTCCCTACGCCAAGCGATATTGTCCAGAAGTTCCGGAGTCATATCGCCCACATAGATTGCATCCGGTAGGTAAGTGCCCTGCTTGGTCGCCCGTAAAAAAGTCTGGAAGATGTTCATACAGCTTTCCCGTTCTCGTAACGACTTCTACCGATCCTGTTTCTGGAATAGTCTGATGCGAGACGCTCCAACGTGAATTCTGCGAAGTCCTTGCCCTGATCCCGACGGGACAGTGGTTTGTCCGCCAAAAAGCCGGACACTACATCGACTGTGATTTGGTTAGGATTTCTTTCGTTATGCTCGACAAGCAGGGCATCGATTCGCTCTACACGTGCCAACAGGAGTTGATTGAGACGTTTGTATTCGCCGCCATAACTGACACGCAACTCTCCCCGTCCTTGATTCCCGTTCTGATTCCAGTCTGCAATCTTCACAAACACATTCGTTGTTTTCCGAATGATCTGTCGATTCCATATGTATTCCAGTGACGGGATAGGCTTTGTCCCTATCTGCGTCTTTCGGAGCACGAAGGCGGCATCTGCCGAGCGGATATAATCTTTTTGGTCTTCCCGTTGTATCGTATGTTTGTCATTATCCATGAGGATATACAAGAATAGCGATTTTTTAGACAAACAAACTCCATTTTCACCTCCAAAAAACGCAATTTAGACAAATAAATCACACTATGAAAGACCATAAAACACCAGCGCGACAAACAAATTTTCGTTGTTTATCGCGCTGATATTTAATTATTTAACTCAACAAGAATCAACTAATACTCGTCTTCGTTGAAAAAGAAATCTTCTTTACTCGGATAATCAGGCCATATTTCTTCTATACTGTCGTATATTTCACCATCATCTTCCAGATCGTTCAAGTTTTCAATTACCTCTAATGGGGCTCCGGAACGGGTCGCATAATCAATCAGCTCTTCTTTTGTTGCCGGCCAGGGTGCATCTTCTAATTTAGAAGCAAGTTCAAGTGTCCAATACATATTGTAAATTTTTAGGAATTAGGTAATTAATGTTTTATCTCATAAATGGGGCGCAAATATAATATTTTTTACGGAAAAAAACTACGGTACCCAAAATTCTTCCGGAGCTTCGTCTTCTACACAAAAGAAACGCCCTAGTATAAAAAGATAATCGGAAAGCCTGTTGAGGTATCTTATCCCTATCTCCGCGGAAGATGAAACCAGGTTATTCGCATCTCCCCCGGAACCTATAGACAGTGCATGTCTTTCGGCCCTGCGGCAAATGGTTCTTGCGACATGGCATTCGGAAGAAACCCTGGGCGCACCCGGAAGAATAAAAGCCTTCTGTTCAGGTAATCCGGCAGTTATACGGTCTATTTCCGATTCCAGCATATCAATATCGGACTCTTTTATATCAGGTAGATTTTTACAGGAACCGTCCGATGCGAAATGAGCTGAAATAAGCATAAGATTTTCCTGTATTTTTCTCAATATGTCTTTCTCGCGTGAGGTATTGACATCGCAGATCACAATTCCCAGGAATGATATAAGTTCGTCTACATCGCCGTAGGCTTCCACTCTGGGATGATTTTTGGGAACTCTCTGTCCGCCCACCAGCGAAGTGGTTCCCTTATCGCCTGTTTTTGTGTAAATTTTCATACGTTTAAAAATTTTCAATTACAAAAGATATTTAACCGGCATTCATTGCCATCACCGGTTCGGGATTTATAATGTCGCTCTCTATCTTCCCGTCTCTCAACCTTATTATCCTTCTGGCGTGGCGGGCAATATCTTCCTCATGTGTTACAACAATCACAGTATTTCCATTGTTGTATATCTGTTCAAATAATTTCATTATATCTATTGAAGTTTTGGAATCGAGGTTCCCGGTAGGCTCGTCGGCAAGTATTATGGAGGGGTTATTTACCAAAGCCCTGGCAAGGGCCACTCTTTGCCTCTGCCCTCCCGACAGCTCCGCGGGTTTATGCTCCATCCTGTCGTGCAGGCCGACACTCGCCAGCACCTCTTCAGCTTTTTTATCCCTTTCTGCGCGCGGTATTCCGGAATATATCAGCGGCAAGGCCACATTTTCCAGCGAATTGTATCTGGGAAGAAGGTTAAACGACTGGAATACAAAACCTATCTCTTTATTCCTGACCTCCGCCAAATGAGAATCATCCATTTTGCTCACATCAATACCGTTAAGTACATAAGAACCGCCAGTAGGAGTATCCAGACACCCCAGAATATTCATCATAGTGGATTTTCCGCTTCCGCTAGGTCCCATTATAGCTACATACTCGTTCTTGCAGATAGAAACGCTTACACCGTCCAACGCCCTTACTTCCTGTGTTCCCAGCCTGTATATTTTTTTAAGATCATTAATCTTTATAATCTCTGCTCCCATAATCTTATCCAGATTTTACCGTTAAAACTCTATAAACTTAATTCTGTAAAATTAAAAATTATTATTAATACGTTTAATATTTTTTTAGTTACATTTAATTATATAAAAATATTCAGAGCGGCAATAACCGCTTTGCTCCCGCATAAACTTCTATTAATCACAGCTTCAGGCAAATTCTTAATTAAAAAAGTTCATGTTAGTTTAATAATAATTATATAAATAGCCGAAAGTTTTCGGCGGAAGTATTTTTTTCATCCTTAAAAACCCGCAGATACTCACCGTAAAGAATATTTACGGCCTCTTCCCCCTTTATACCTATATCTATGGTAAAATCGTTTACAAACAGTTCTATATGCTTTTTCTGCACATCCTCCGATATTTCCCTGGCATTCCCGTTTACAAACTCTTTTGAATCGCCGGGATGATCATACCCGTAGAGAATGCTTCTTTTAAGAACCCTGTTTATCCTATGCTCAAGCTCTCCGTCCAGCATCTCCCTTCTTACGGCTATACCTCCTAGAGGAACCGGCCTGCCGAATTCCTCCTGCCAGAATTCCCCCAGGTCTTTTACAAGTTCCAGTCCTTTCTCTTTATATGTAAACCTCCCCTCATGTATAAGGACGCCGGCATCAACCTCCCCTTCAAGTACGGCATTTTCTATATCGGAAAAGAGCATAGGTTTAAAATTATTATAATCCCGATAAGCGATTCCGAGCAGCAGCGCCGCAGTAGTATGCGTTCCCGGCACGGCAATAAGCGGATTTTCCGGAAACACTCCTCCCATACCGCCTTTTCTTACCAGTAAAGGGCCGTTATTAAACCCCAGGGCGGAACCGCTGCGGAGCATCGTATATCTATCGGCGATAGAAAAAAAAGCATGATAGCTCAATTTACATATATCATACTTTCCTTGTGCAGCACGAATGTTAAGTTCCTCCACGTCGGCCATTTCCACTTTAAAAACAAGCCCCTCGGTATCTACCAGCGAATTTATCATCGCATGGAATGCAAAAGTATCATTAGGACACGGAGAAAAAGCCAGGGACAATTCCATACCCGGACTATTTTAAATGACAAAGTACGGAAAATATCTCTTTGCAGCTTTCCGTAAGATTCCTGAGCGCCAGTGAAATATTCCATTTACTTTTATCCCGTTCCCCTACTTCATTGGATACCGTCCTAAGCTCGAAGAAGGGTATTTTCTCCTGCAGGCAGACATAATATACCGCAGCCCCCTCCATGCTCTCCATATCCGGGGAAAATCTTTCTTTCATATCTTCAACCTTAGCGGGATTTCCGGTTACCGTCTGTACAGTAACTCCCGTAGCCTTATCGTAGCGGGAAAGAAGATCCTCCATATCCGCATCGAGCTGCTGTCTGTACAAAGCCCCTCCTTTGTACGGGAAAAGGTCGGCATCCAGCAGTTCATACTGGAAAAGCGTCTGGAATCCGAACATGGTCTCGAAACCCAGATCCCCGAAATACTCTTTGTCTATCACGGCTGCCGCCCCTATCGGGAATTGCCTCATATTAAAAGAGCCCGCTATGCCTATATTTATTATCAGCGAATACGGAGCGTTATCCGCCGCAGCTTCCAATATTTTTCTCGTTAATCTGTAACAAGTAGAAGTAGTACCTATTCCCGTGAGCATAAAATCCGCCGAAATCCCTTCCGGGAGCCGGTTTTCATATAATCTGAAAGCATGTCTGGCACACTCCAGTTCTTCCTGTTCCGCTGCAGTAAAAAGTATTCTGTTCATATATAAAAATGTTTAATTCTATTTTTAGTCCCGGTTCGTAAAACGGATGCTAATATAGTAAAAAGAGACGAAAATTAAGAAACTTAAAAACTGTTTCGGATTGTTACCGAAATTATTTTAAGGATATTTTTCAGATGTTTTAAGCTGCTTACCGTGGCAAATAACGGGGCCTGTTTAACAGGGAAAGCAGATCGAACATGAACTTTTTTAATCATAAATCCGCTCAAAGCCATGATTAAAAGAAGTTTATGTGAGAGCGTAATCTTATGAAAAGAGCAAAAAGAACTGATAAAGAATGAGATTAATAGATTCAGAACAGTTTTTTATTAAAGCGACATAAGATTGAATTTGAAGAGTAACCCGCCTCCGGGACGATTTTCCGCAGTAATAGCTCCCTTATGAAAAAGCACCGCATTCTTCACTATTGCAAGCCCCAGGCCGGAACCTCCGGTCTTTCTGGTGCGCCCCTTTTCAACCCGGTAGAATCTCTCGAACAATCTTTCCAGAGTCTCTTCCGGAACTCCCTTGCCGGTATCGGAGTATGTGAAATTCAGCCTGTATCCTTTATCTCCCGATTTTTGCGTTATCCCCGCATTTATAGTTACCGTAATATTTTTTCCTCCGTGCTCTATAGTATTATCCACCAGATTTTTGAATAAAGAATATATTAGGCTGTAACATCCGTTTATGGATAATGTACTGCTGATAAGTATATTAAGAGTTATATTGCTGGCTTTCAATTTATAGCCCAGCTCCTCCTGTACCTCTCTGAGACAGTTCGTTATATTTACCTCCTCTATAACGAATTGTCCGGCTCCCTCTTCGATTTTATTCAGAGTAGAGACGTCGCTTATAAGAGAGGATAATCTTACCGTCTGGATATAAGCTTTGTCGGCGAAACGCCTTACCTGATCCATATCCATATTTTCGTCATGTAATATCGTTTCCAGGTAGGCGCGTATCCCGGTAACCGGAGTTTTTAATTCATGCGCTATATTGTGGCTCATCTGCTGTTTATACAGTTTCGCCTTTTCAAGCTGGTCGAAAGTATCCACTATCTTTTTACCTATTTCGCCGTATTCGTTATGCGGGAATTTTACGGAACTGAAATCTTTCTGACCGGAAAGAAGTATTTCGCTGAACTCGGTAAGCGCCTTCAGGGGTTTGGTAAGTTTTTTTGAAATATATACCAGAGAGGCCATCAAAAGCAAAAGCAGAAATATTATAAGATACTGGTAATTATTATTTTCCAATATGGGATAGATATTTTCGTCTTTATACAGGGTTGCCGTCCTTATATAGAACTCCGGATACCGCTTTGCATAATAGAGGTATTCGTCTTTCATATTATTCGAATATCTCAGCACCGTCCCTTCACCGCCGGTACGTGCCTTTACGATTTCCGGACGCCAATTATAATTTTCGTCGGCAATGGTAACTATCTCCGAATTATCGAATATTACCCTGTAATTCGTATCTATTACCGTAAGGCGTATTTTCCCCGGAAGGTCGGTCTCATGGAATCCCATACCGCTTTTGTATGCCTTGTACGCCTGTTCACCGTATGAAACCAGCTCTTTTTGCAGGGTATTAAGATTAAAATCCTTATTGCGCTGGAATATGTAAATGGCGGCTGCCAGCAAAACCACTGCCACTACCATAAGATAGTATAGTATAAGCTGGTATTGGAATTTCAGTTTCATGATTGTCTATATCTGGAAACAATACCCGTATCCCGACCTGTTTATTATCATATCGCCGTACTTGCCGAGTTTTTTCCGGAGCCTTGCGATATGAACATCGACAGTCCGTTCCAGCACATAGCTCTCATCCTTCCATACAAGTTTCAATATATCCTCCCTGGAAAAAATTTTGTTAGCCGTACCGGTAAGCAATATAAGTATCTCGTTCTCTTTTTTGGTAAGTATAATTTCCTCTTTTCCTATATACACTCTTTTTTCCGCTACATCTACAACAAGATTCTCGTATATGAATTTCCCGGATACGGGATCTTCCGTATTTTTATCTTTCGGAATCCACACCTCGCCGGAGCTTTGTTCTCCGTCATCATCACGTGTAGTACGATAATATCTCGCAAGCACCGCTTTCACCCTGGCAATAACCTCCTTAACCGAGAAAGGTTTAGAGATATAATCATCCCCCCCCTTATTAAATCCGTTCAGAATATCGGTTTCGGTGTCGAGGGCGGAGATAAATATAATAGGTACGCTGTTGTTGTACTCCTCCCGTAGCAACTGGGCAAGTTTCAACCCGCTTATCCCGTCCATCATTATATCCAGCAGAAGCAGGTTGTACTGGTTTTTGAGTTTATAAAGAGCCTCTTCAGAGCTTTGGGCCGTATCGACAATATAACCCGCCTGGGTAAGATTGTACTGGAGTATTTCACAAATATCCTCTTCGTCATCGACAACCAGAATCTTGTATTTTACCATATAAAAATAAGTTTATCTATCTTCTTATCCGATAGAATATTATTTCACAAAAATAAAACATAATTATTAAAATCGGCCGCATGTAAAATAAATTTAATAAAAAATTAGCATCGCCACCCGCGTTTAGCATTTTCGTAGTATCCGGTTAGTATTTTCTTAAACTATCGTTATTATTCTTTTAATTCCGGCGTAACCCCCATGTAACAACATGGGAATATTTTTGCAGCAGATTAATTAATAAAAAACATGAATTTAAAAAGAGGATTAAAGTGTGTTGTCGCCGTAATCGCGGCTGTTTTTATCGGAAATGTAATATTACCCGCACAAGCTCCGGACGGTGCAAAAAACCATATTACCATTAAAGGAAAAGTAACGGAGCTTAAAAGCGGGGAACCGGTCATAGGAGCGAGCGTGTTCATTGAAGTGCTGCAAAAAGGAGCTGTTACCGATGAGAACGGAGAGTATATATTAAAAGGTATAACGGAAGGGAAACATAATATAAAAGCGTCATGTATTACATATCGCGATATAATCATAGAGGGAGTAGATACGAAAGAACTGAGAAAGGCGGGATCATCGGCCGGCGGAGAGCTGGTACTGAACATAAGCATGGAAGAAGATGCCAACCTGTTAAATGAAGTTGTCGTACAGAGCGTAAAAAGGGAGAATACGGAGATCAGCGCTATTAATGCCGTAAGACACTCCTCGGTGGTTATGAGTGCGGTATCGAGCGCGGAAATTTCAAAAACCCCCGACAGGAATGCGGCGGAAGTGGTAAAACGAGTTCCCGGCGTATCCATAATAGAAGACCGTTTTATTGTGATAAGGGGACTGCCTCAACGCTATAACAACGTGTGGCTGAATAATTGCAGCGTGCCGGGAAGCGAACCCGATACCCGGTCTTTTTCGTTCGATATGGTTCCCACCTCGCAGATCGAGAATATAATGATAGTGAAAAGTCCCAGTCCGGAACTTCCTGCGGAGTTTACCGGCGGATTTCTGAAAATACAGTCTAAAAGTATTCCCGACAAAGACCAGTACGATATTCAATACAGTACAGGTATAAATACTTCAACCGGGTTCAAAGACTTCCTGCAGATAAATAAAAATAACTGGAACGTAAAAACGGCAACCCCCATACCCGACCAGAAAGGAGGAATACAGCTTAACAAAGCGGTAAAACTGAGCGGCGGACGGATGCTGGGAATAACTGCGGGAGCGGAATACTCATACCGGCAGAGAATAATATCCGATATGAAAAACTCCCGTTACGGAGTATATAACAGGGTAAACGACGCTCCGGAATATCTTTACGATTATACGGATAATATTTTCTCGTCCAACTCCAGGACAGGAGCCTTGCTTAACGGGACATATCTGTCGGGAAACAATAAATTTACCGTGCGCAACCTGTTCAACCGCTCTCACACAAGCCGTTACACTAAACGCGAAGGGTGGCAGAACATAAGTTCCCGTTACGACCAGCAGAAATATGAGTATCTTACAAGCACCAGAACAATCTATACCGGGCAGATAGCTGGAGAACATGTTTTCGGACACGGAGAAAAAGGAAATACCAGCAACGGTCTGGAATGGAATATAAGTTACTCTTTTTCTTCCAAAGATGATCCCGACAGAAGGATAATAAACCGGGAGCAGAATACTTTCGTGGGCGATAAATATTACGGACTTATGGGAATAGACCAGAATGAGATTACCCGCGATAACAACAATCTCAGAGAAAATATCGTTACCGCCGGAGCCGATTATAAATTTACCGCCGGAAAAAGGCTGCCCGTAGAATTCAGTACCGGACTTTACGGAGAATACCGCAACAGGAAATACACCGTGACCGATTTTGCATACCGTTATAATCAGGCTAACCTACCTGCAGATTTCAAATACCGGGACCCGGTTACAGAAATACTTATAGACGCCAACATGGGGCCGGACAAACTCTATCTTTATAACGATACCGATAACCGCGACAGTTACAACGGAAAAGATATACTCGGAGCGGCTTATGTACAGGCACTTTTGCAGACAGGCAAATTCAAGATCAATGCCGGAGCCAGGTTCGAGGCGCGTAATATGATTCTTACAAGTTATACTACCATATCCGGCAATAACACGAAAGATGAAAAATACATCCAGTACAACGTATTCCCCTCGTTGAACATAGCCTATAATTTGACCTCTAAACAGATACTCAGATTTGCGTACGGAATGTCTACTAACAGGCAGGAGTTCAGAGAGGTATCTCCAAGCGTATATTATGACTTCAACCTCTTCTCGGATGTAAAGGGGAATCCGGATCTTAAAGCAGCCATAGTGCAGAACGTAGATTTAAGATACGAACTATATTCAGGAGCCAAAGAGTACGTTACGGTAGCATTGTTCTACAAACACTTCAAAAACCCGATAGAATGGACTTATCTGGATGCAGGCGGTTCATACACCTATACGTTCGAGAATGCAAAAGCCGCCAATAACTACGGAATAGAACTCGACATGCGTAAAAACCTGGGGTTTATCGGAATGAAAAATTTTACGCTGGGATTCAACGCTTCAGTTATAAAAAGCAAGGTAATGTTCGACAAAAAGACGAGCCTGGAAAAAGACAGGCCCATGCAGGGACAGTCTCCTTACCTGATAAACGCATCTATATTCTATGAAGCCCCGGCGATAGGGCTGCAACTGGGAGCGTTGTATAACAGGATAGGCAAAAGGATCGTAGGAATAGGCAGAGTGGACAACAGTAACGGATCGAGCATAAACAACGATGTTCCCGATACTTACGAATTACCCAGGGATATGCTTGATTTCGTAATTTCAAAAAAACTGGGTAAATACTTCACAATAAAAGCCAACATAAAAGATGTGTTCAGTCAATCCGTAATATTCGCACAGTTCCCCAGATTTTACGGACATGACGAATCTATACAGGAGAGGAAGCAGGTTTCGAAAAAGTTCAGCCCCGGAAGTACTTACTCTCTGAGCCTTCAATTTACATTTTAGACCCAAACCATACTAAACAATATTATACTGTATTAACAGATTAAAATCAAAACAGATGAAAACCAAAAAAACAACGGTAGCATTGGGCTTCCTCGGAAATCTCCGGATTTCAAAAACAATTACGAACTCAATAATGTGCATTGCTCTGGCAACTCTAACCCTGGCAATGTCGGGATGCGAGAAAAGCGGAAACGGAGATGGCCCGGAAGGGGGAAATTCCCAGCAGATCATCTTTAACGGAAATGAAATAGGCAGCGGCGAACAGGATTTTTTCATTACCGGAAACCACACCCTAAAACAGGGAACATACGTGCTGAAAGGCTGGGTTTATGTAACGGACGGCGCAATGCTTACGATAGAGCCCGGTACAGTTATAAAAGGCGACATAAATACAAAAGCCGCTCTTATAGTTGAGATGGGCGGAAAAATAAAAGCGCAAGGTACGGCTCAATCTCCTATAATATTCACATCCAACCAGGCTCCCGGATCACGTAAACCGGGCGATTGGGGCGGAATTATAATTTGCGGAAAAGCAAAAAATAATAAAACCGAAATGATAATAGAAGGCGGGCCCAGAAGTAAGCACGGCGGAAACGACGATAACGACAATTCCGGTATCCTCTCTTACGTAAGGATAGAATTCGCCGGATTCCCGTTCAAGGCCGATCAGGAGATCAACGGTCTTACAATGGGATCGGTAGGTAAATCCACCCAGATAGATCATATACAGGTATCTTATTGCAACGACGATTCTTTCGAATGGTTCGGAGGATGCGTAAACGCCAAATACCTCATAGCCTATCACGGCTGGGACGATGATTTCGATACGGATAACGGATACAGCGGCAACCTGCAATTCCTAATGGGCATAAGAAATCCAAGGATCGCGGACGTTTCGGTTTCAAACGGATTTGAATCCGATAACGAATCGAACGGTACAGGCATCACCCCGATGACTTCTCCGGTATTCTCCAATGTTACTATCATAGGCCCTATAGTTCAGGCTTCCGATTTCCAGAATAACACCTCTTATATAAACGGCGGCAACTATAATCCGAACAACGGTTCAAAACTGGGACAATTCCAGGCTGCAATGCAGATCAGGAGAAGTTCAAGGCTGAATTGTTATAACTCTGTTTTCGCAGGCTATCCGGTAGGCATCATAATCGAAAACGACAAAGGCTCGCAGACTCAAGAGGCCGCCACCGCAGGCAATCTCTCCCTTAAAAACCTGGTATTCTCCCAGATGACAATTTTAGGCAGCGATAAAAACAAATCATTCAAGGATTTGTACACCAACAACTCCTCTATCGCAGATGGAGAGACAAGGGAGTCTTTCTCGGCCGGATTCTTTAAAACGGCTGCTTTCGGGAATATTGCTAATGCCTCCGCCGGTGAAATCGCCCTGGACGCTACCAAAAATTTCGCACCGAAAGCCGGAAGCATCCTTACAGGCAAGTCGAATCTGTTTACCGACAGCAAACTGAACAATCCTTTCTTTGAAAAAGTAGATTATATAGGAGCATTTAAATCTAACTCCGCCGCAGACGACTGGACAGCCGGCTGGACGAACTTCGATCCGCAGAATACCAAATACTAACAATATCCAACAGAAACCCAGCTTAATTAAAGGTAATTAAAGGGAAAGAGGCCGATAACAATAAAAGTTATCCGGCCTCTTTTAAATTTCTCCGAAATGAATTCATAACGGAACCGTATCCTCTGAACAAAATTCTTTTTACAGCAGGCTCACTCCTATCAGCCTCATAAATTCCTCTCTCGTCCTTATATCTTTAAGGAAAGCCCCCGTAAACGCAGAAGTGGTGGTTACGGAATTCTGCTTCTGTACTCCCCTTATCTGCATACACATATGCGCCGCCTCAATTACCACCGCAACACCCAGCGGATTCAACGTATCTTGTATGCAATCCCTTATCTGAACCGTAAGACGTTCCTGAACCTGCAATCTCCTTGCAAAAGCCTCCACCACGCGCGGTATCTTACTCAATCCGGTAATATAACCGTTAGGAATATACGCTACATGCGCTTTACCGTAAAAAGGCAACATGTGATGCTCGCACATAGAATATATTTCAATATCCTTAACAAGTACTATTTGTTTGTAATCCTCTCTGAACTTGGCAGAGTTAAGAATTGCAACGGGATCGACCGTATATCCCTGTGTCAGGAACTGCATTGCTTTGGCAACCCTTTCCGGCGTTTTCAATAATCCCTCCCGCTGCGGTTCTTCTCCCAATAATCTCAAAACTTCCGTATAATGCTCAGCCAGTCCGGCTGTAATATCTTCGTCAAATTGCTCTATTTTGCTGTATGCCATAACCGTTTTATAGTATCCGTGATAAAAGTCGCAAATTTACGCCATAATTTTAAATTACCAACAAAGATATTCAGATCCTGTTTTGGTTTTATCGTTCAAAAACCAATATCCGGTAATAAACAGGAAAAGGTTTTTAAAAAATCAAACAGTTTACTAGATACTGGAGCCTTTAAATACCTTGGAATTTTCAGGCAATACAAGTCTTCCCCTCATAGTCAGTTTCCTGTTGCTGAAATTAGGAAGTATCGTAGCCGAGACATTATTACCGTCCCCGTTAAGCTGTATCTCAATATTAGCCGAAATAGCTACTCCCGATACGGAAAATTTATACAAGAAGATACCGTTTTTAAGGGTCTTGGTCTCAATTTTAGAAGGCGTTCCGTCTACTGTCAGGCCCCCCAGACCGTTATAACCCGGCATGTGGTTCATAACAGCTATCTGAACTGACACTTTGTCATCTTTCATAGAGATAAAATTCGTGATCGAAGAGACATTTTCAACTTCTCCGCGCGGATATATCAACTGATCCGCTTCTATTACGAATGATCCGTCAAGCAATGCCTGTTTCGCTATTGCAAACTGTTCTTTTTGCCATTTAGCCTCTTCCGCCTTGCGGATTTCCCGTGCGGCTTTCCTTTCTTCTTTTGTATTTTGTGCCGTCGCATTCACTCCCAGTGATACGAACAGCAATGATAATGTGATATAAAATAAATGTTTCATACTTTTAAAATTTTTCACTATTACTGTTCTTTATATTTTTATTTCAAGACAAGGTAACAGCGAAATATATGCCACATTATTTTACCGTTCTTTCGCCTTATTGAAACAGTGGCGGCAAATAGGCTCGTAACTCTCTTTTTCCCCCAACACCACCAGTTTATCGCTGGAAGTCAGTCTGTGCGAATGATTTGCAAGATTCCCGCATTTAACGCATATCGCATGAACTTTCGTCACGTATTCGGCTACGGCCAAAAGCGAAGGCATCGGGCCGAAAGGTTTTCCGAGATAGTCCATATCGAGACCGGCACATATTACCCTTACGCCGCGGTCTGCCAATTCCTGGCACACGGCAACTATCCCCTGATCGAAAAACTGGGCTTCATCTATACCCACTACCTCCACATCGCTCGTAAGCAGCAATATGCTGTCCGAATTTTCAACAGGAGTAGATAAGATAGCATTCGAATCGTGTGAAATCACTTCTTCGGAAGAATACCTCGTATCTATTGCCGGCTTGAATATTTCTACTTTCTGATTGGCGAATTTAGCCCTTTTAAGGCGCCTTATAAGCTCCTCCGTCTTTCCGGAAAACATAGAGCCGCAAATAACCTCTATCCATCCGGCCCGTTTTGCATTTTCTAAAAACATTTTTAGTACTTTTGTAAAGATTTATCTAATAATAAATGTAAGGCAAATATAAGAAAGTTGCGGCTATGGAGAGTAATAAAAATGGTATTGAAAGTATCAAAGTTCTGTTCGGGGATTTTCTTGATTCCATAAACCGGTCAAATTCAGAGATGTTAAATACGATAGAAGAATTGAAGGGTGAGATAATCTTATTGAACGGCAGGATAGGGCAATATGAGGTAATCATAAAAGAACTGGAGCAGCGGGTTACCGCAATAGAGGGAAGTGTTATTCCGGATAATATTGAAATATCATCTGCGGAGCCGGCAATACCCCCCGCATATGAACAGCCGGGAGAATCCGTAGAAGATACTATTTTCATACTTGATGAAGAAGTTTCCGTAAACGAGGATATTGCATTGCCGGAAGATAAAGATCTCCCGGCTGAAAGCAGTAATCCGGAAAATCCCCCACAGGACGATCTGTTCTCCCGTTCCGCAAATACTCCTGCCGGAAAACAAATCATACTTGAGGCCGTAAAACCCGATTGGTACGATTGGGAAGTGGATTACCCTGCCCCGTATATAGAAAATATTTCCGACGGAATAGGCTTTAACGACAGGTTGCTGTTCCTTAAAGAACTCTTTAATGAAAACACGAATCTTTTCGGTATCACGCTCACACGGCTTAACGGAATGGAATCATTTAAAGAGGCGGTAGATTATCTGAGGGAAAAATTCCCTCAATGGAACGAGCAGAGCGACGAGGTTTACCGCTTTTACATGAATGTGCGCCGCAAACTTCGTAAATAATATATTGTAAAGATAAATTAACCGTAAAGTCTGATATGGCAAAATTGTATTTGGTTCCCACTCCCATAGGGAATCTGGAGGATATAACTCTCAGGGCATTGAGGGTATTAAAAGAGGCGGATCTTATTTTGGCCGAGGATACCAGGACAAGTTCGGTGCTTCTTAGAAAGTATGAGATAGGTACCAGAATGGAATCCCATCATAAATTCAATGAACACAAAACGGCTTCCGCGATATGCGGGAAAATTTTATCGGGAATGAATATAGCCCTTATAAGCGATGCCGGCACTCCAGGTATCTCCGATCCGGGCTTTCTTCTCGCACGCACCTGTATAGAAGCGGGAATAGAGGTCGAGACCCTGCCGGGGGCAACAGCATTCGTTCCGGCGCTCATAAATTCCGGATTCCCGTGCGACAGATTTTGTTTTGAAGGATTCCTGCCCCTTAAAAAGGGAAGGCAGACAAAATTAAGGGAACTTGCAGGAGAAGAGCGAACAGTGATAATTTACGAATCGCCTTACAGGCTGGTAAAGACCCTGGGACAGATAGCCGAATTTTCAGGTCCCGACAGATATGTTGCCGTATGCCGCGAAATATCCAAACTGCACGAAGAATGCAGAAGGGGAACGGTTTCACAGTTACTAGAATGGTATTCCGGACATGAACCTAAAGGAGAAATAGTAATAATAATAAGCGGGGCCGGATATGGAAAGGGAGAGCGGAAAGAACGGGAACTGCAATAAGAAAAAAGGATGCCGGTTCCCCGGTATATTTTTCAGTTTTTTTAAAAGAGCGGAGTACGGAAACGGAGCCGGGGCGAAATACAAGTACGGTAATCCGGTAGAAAAAATCTCCGGCAGGAGATCGTCCGGTACGGGAATTCAGCCTGTTTCCGATTCCAGGGCAAAAGGGATAATCCTGCTTATAGGAGCGTTGCTGCTGTTCCAGATTATAACTTTTACCGCCGGAATTTTCAGATCAGGCAATCCCCCCGGTAATGAATATAAAGAGAAAATTCCGGAAACGGAGAGAAAAGACACAACCTGTTTCGGGTTTAATCCTAATACAATTACGAAGGATTCCCTCGTATTGCTCGGATTTACTCCGAAGCAAGCGCAGACCATAATAAATTACAGGGAAAAAGGAGGACGCTTCCGCAAACGGGAAGATTTCGCTAAAATGTATGTGGTGAGCGATGAAAAATACGCCCTGCTGGAGAAACGGATATTCATTCCTGCCGGTAAAGAAACAGAACTCATCCGGGGAAAAAGCGTGCCCGCCAAGGAAAACATAAGGGACGGGAAAATATTAAAAAACAAGGTTTCTTTGAAAAGAAAATGGAGCTGTAACCTCAATACCGCCGATAGTTCGGAACTTATAAAGCTATACGGAATAGGGCCTTATTTCGCCAGCAAAATACTGAAATACAGGGATCGCCTGGGCGGATCATTCGCTTTTGCCGGGCAATTACTGGAAATAGACGGCATAGATACGGAACGTTTCGGGGGATTTAAAGATAAACTGATAATAAACCCCCGGGATATAAAAAGATTTTCAATAGATGAAATGAAGAAAGATTTTATGGAAAGACATCCTTACATAGGGCCTTATGCGGCAAGGGGGATTTTATTTTACAGGGAAAGAAAAAAAGAGGGCGGGGGCGGGAAAATCACTCTCGACGAACTGATAAGGGAAAATATTATCTCTCCCCAAGCAGCGGAAAAACTCATACATTATATTGATTAAACGTAACAATAATTTTTTATTGTTATTCGATAAATATTTATACTTTTGCAATAAATTTAACACATAATACTAAACTTATGTCAAACACGGGAATTATTACCTGCTCCGGTATTACTAAAAAATTCGGAGATTATACCGCCCTCAATTCGGTAACCCTGGATATTCCTCATGGGCAGATATTCGGATTGCTCGGCCCCAACGGTGCCGGAAAAACCACTCTCATAAGGATTATAAACCAGATAACGATTCCGGACAGCGGCGAACTTTATTTCAAAGGGGCCCCTATGAAACCGAATGCCATAGAGAGCATCGGATACCTGCCGGAAGAGAGAGGACTTTATAAAAAAATGAAAGTGGGAGACCAGGCTCTTTATCTGGCCAGACTTAAAGGAATGAGTACGTCCCAGGCTACGAAAGAACTTAAACAGTGGTTTATAAAATTCGGGATACAGGGATGGTGGAACAAAAAAATAGAAGAACTTTCAAAAGGTATGGCCCAGAAAGTACAGTTCATCACAACGGTTCTGCACAGGCCTTCCCTGCTGATACTGGACGAACCATTTTCCGGTTTCGATCCGGTAAATGTAAATCTGATACGCAAAGAGATACTGGATATGAAAGCCGCCGGCACCACTATCATACTCTCTACCCACAATATGGAATCGGTAGAAGAGTTATGCGATAATATAGCCCTTATAAATAAATCCAACCTTATAATTACCGGAGAGGTAAATAAAATAAGGAGGGAATTCGGCCGCAATCAGGTTGAAGTGTTGTACCGGAATACCAATCCTGTCAATACCGTAATCACTCCGGCTAATTTTACCGTGGTATCGGACGATGAAAAGAAAGATTGCCGCAGGGCCGTTCTGGAAGTGCCGCGCGATATAAATAGCGCACAGGTATTAGGAGAACTGATAAAAGGCATAGATATTATCTCCTATCAGGAACTGATACCCCGTATGAATGATATTTTCATAAAACTTGTAAGCGGAAATAATAACATCTAAACTATCGGGAAAATGGGAAAAAGTAAAATTGCAATCATAATTGCACGGGAATTTTCAATAAGGGTAAAGAAAAAATCTTTTATCCTTACCACTATACTTACTCCGCTGCTGTTTGCGGGACTGATGGTCGTACCGGCGCTGCTCTCCATATATTCCGGCAACGACGAGAATCTTAAAATAGCCGTGATGGATAACAGCGGAATAGTAATGCCGTATCTCGAAAACAATAAAGAATTAACTTTCGAGCAGATAAAAGAGGAAAATATAGACGATCTGAAAAAGAACTTTAAAAATCTGGGAGTATATGCGGTAGTAACCGTATCTCCGCTTGATTCTGCCATGAATCTCTCCCTTACGGTCTATTCCGAGAAACAGATTAATCTGGATATACAGAGCCGGATACGCAGAGCGGCAGGAAAAGCCGTGGAAGATAATAAACTGAAATCATATAACATTCCGGATCTGGCCCAGGTGCTTAAAAATATAAAAACGGATGTCCCGATTAAAACCTATCAGATAGGAGATAAAGGCGAAGAAAAAGCATCCGACGTAAAAATATATATGGGAATAGGTTATGTGGCCAGTTTTATGATATATATGTTCATTTTTATGTTCGGGAGCATGGTAATGCGCAGCGTTATAGAAGAAAAGACTTCGAGAATAATAGAGGTTATCGTTTCTTCGGTTAAGCCTTTCCAGCTTATGATGGGGAAAATACTCGGAGTTGCCTCCGTAGCGCTTACCCAGTTTATAATCTGGATAGTCCTTACAATAGCAATAGTTACCGGAGTAAGCTCGTTTATAGGTATGGATTCCGTAAAAGATCAATTAGAACAGCCGTCACAGGTAATACAGGGCGTAGGCGGCGTAGATATAGCCAATGCTGACGGGGGAATCACCACCGCCATAACCGGAATACAGAAAGAAGCTGACCTTTCGGAAGCCGCAACCTTTATCCAGACTCTTAAAGATGTGGATTATCTGCCTATCGTACTCTGTTTCATAGTATATTTCACATTAGGATATTTACTCTATTCCAGTTTGTTCGCAGCAGTAGGAGCCGCAGTGGATAATGAAGCCGATACCCAGCAGCTTATACTGCCCGTTACAATGCCGCTTATTATAGGACTTTTTATAATGCTGCATACTTTCCAGTATCCCGACAGCGCGCTCTCTTTCTGGGGTTCCATTATTCCGTTCACCTCTCCTATGGTAATGATGGCGCGTATCGCATACGGCGTTCCTGTATGGGAACTCAGTCTCTCCATAATATTGCTTATTGCCACTTTCCTCGGCACGGCATACGTATCGGGAAAAATATACAGGGTAGGCATCTTGATGTACGGCAAGAAAGCGAACTGGAAAGACATTGCAAAATGGCTTAAATACTAATGTTTTTAATTTAGGTAACAAACCAAAACAGTTTTTTGATGTGTTTGCAGATATAAAAAAACTGTTTATATTTGCATCGTTGATTAAACAACTATTTAACAAACAACCGTTGTCTATCTAACAATATCACATGTATTTAAATTTATTTGAAACGGACGAAGTAAGAATATGACATTTAATTCGGATAATTCGGGCCTGGAAATAAAAGATTGCATTTCGCTTATAAACGGCCGTGTAAGCGCCGCCATAAACAGGCATCTTAACAGGAAGTTCAAAGCCGGGGGGCTGGGGATAACCACGGAACAATGGTCGGTGCTGGCATGTTTGTGGGATAAGGACAAACAGACTCAGCAATATCTCTGCGATCATACCTTTAAGGACAAAGCCAGCATAACCAGGCTTATAGACGGACTTGAAAAGAACAATCTGGTAGTAAGGATGTCCGATCCGGGAGACAGAAGGATAAACCTTATACATCTCACGGAGAAAGGATTTGAGCTGGAAAAAAGCGCAACTGCCATTATTATGGAATCCATAGAACTGGCAACCAGAGATGTGGATAAAAACTGCTTTCTGGATATGACAATAATGTTCAAAAAGATCATAAGCAATATAGAAGAAGATAATATTTAAAAAATATATATAAATGAGAAGGATTTTACTTTGTATGCTCATGATGGCCGCCGGTGTGAAGTGCTATTGCGGAACAGACTCGCTCAACCGGGTTTATTCGCTGGAAGATTTCAGGGCTATGGCTCTGCAGGAGAGCAAAACGGTACTTATCTCCGGAGAGCGGATAAAGGTGGCCGCAGAATTGAAAAAGGCCGCATTCACCCAGTTCTTCCCTAACTTCTCGGCTAACGGGATGTATATGTGGAATCAGAAGAATATTTCACTGTTAGGAGAAGACGCGATGCTTCCGGTAGGCAGCAAAATGGCTGACGGAAGTTTCGGATTCAGGCCGGATCAGATAAACAATAAGTGGACAATGGTGAACGGACAACCCGTTCCTCTGGATGCCGGCGGCAAACCTTTCGACCCCAAAGCGGAACCGGGCAAAATATTATGGAAAGATTATGCCTATCTTCCCAAAGAGGCTATGGAGTTTGATGTGAAGAATGTTTTTGCGGGAGGGGTAGGCTTCGTACAGCCTGTATTTATGGGTAATAAAATAAGGGAGCTATACAAGATTTCCAAAAGCAACGAGAAAGTAGCCCTTATACAACATAATGATCAATTACAGAAATTGATTCTGGAAGTAGACGAGGCTTATTGGAGAACAGTATCGCTTATAAATAAAAAGAAGCTGGCGGCACAGTTCAGGTCGCTTCTGGAAAAGTTGAATAAAGATGTGGAAGCCATGCTTGCCGAGGGAGTAGCCACCAAAGGGGATCTGCTTAATGTGAGGGTAAAATTAAACGAAGCGTCCCTGGCATTTACAAAAGCGGAGAACGGGGTAGCCCTTTCCAGAATGGCATTATTCCAGCTTTGCGGACTGGATATTAACGGTAATTATATTCTCAAAGATGAAGATATAGAACAAACCGTAATAAATTATTCCGATGATACGGATATGGCGAAAGCCTGGGACATGCGCCCGGAGATACAACAGCTGGAGCAGTTGGACAGGATTTCGAAATCCTCCGTTAATATCGCCAGAAGCCGGCTTATGCCTAATCTTGCAGTAGCGGGTAATTATATATTTTCCAATCCCAACGTATTTAACGGATTCAGCAACAGATTTTCAGGGATGTTCAACGCCAGTGTGGTACTCAATATACCGATATTCCATTTCGGGGATAAAATACACACGCTGAGAGCTGCAAAGTCCCGGCATAAAATGGTAGAATATAAGATAGAACAGGCAAAAGAGCTTATAACCCTACAGGTAGCCCAGTCTAATTTCAGGGTAAACGAAGCCAACAGAAAACTTGAAACGGCCAACAGCAATATCGCATCGGCCGAAGAAAATCTTAAACTTGCCAACGAAGCTTATAAAGAGGGGCTTATAAGTATTACGGATCTTATGGCTGCTCAAACGGCCTGGGTTTCGGCAAACTCCGAAAGGATAGATGCAGGAATAGAGTTAAGGCTTTGCGAACTGTATCTCAAGAGAGCTAAGGGAGAAAATCTGAAGGATATAAAATAATATATACAAGACCTTCGAGAATAATAAGAGTATACGAAAAACAAGTTTAAGAAATAAAAGAAAAAATATATGAAAGAAGTAAGAAACAGCAAAATGAGTCTGCTTATAGGACTGGCGGCTCTGTTATTGGCGATAATCGTTCTGGGAGTTATTGGCTACATAGCTTCCAAACCACATGATATTATCCTGCAAGGCTCGGCAGAGGCTACGGAATACAGGGTATCGGGAAAGGTTCCCGGCAGGATAGAGGCGTTCCTGTATAAAGAGGGGGACAGGGTTAATAAAGGCGATACCCTTGTTTTAATAGACAGTCCGGAGATAAGAGCAAAACTGGCACAGGCGAACGCTGCTTACAGCGCTGCAGAGGCGCAGAACCGCAAAGCACAGAAAGGGGCGAGGGCCGAATTGATACGGGGAGCCTACGAAATGTGGCAGAAATCCCTGGTGGGAGTTGATATTGCAAAGAAATCTTATGACAGAGTGCTGAACCTTTATAAAAAAGAAGTTGTTTCGGCTCAGAAAAAAGATGAGGCGGAAGCTCTGTATAACTCCGCGGTAGCTACGGAAAAAGCGGCCAGGGCACAGTACGATATGGCAAAAAACGGAGCCGAGGCCGAAGATAAAGTTGCGGCGCAGGCCATGGCGGATTATTCGGCGAGTACCGTAAATGAGGTTAGATCGTATCTGGGCGAAATATCCCTGGTATCTCCGGTTACAGGAGAGATTACGGAGGTATTTCCTAAAGCCGGGGAACTGGTAGGACAGGGAGCTCCCATTATGACCGTAACCGATATGAACGATATATGGTTTTCATTCAGCATAAGGGAAGATCTGCTTAAAAACATTACAACAGGAAAAACAGTGGAAGTAAAAATCCCTGCACTCGGGGACAACAGATATAAAGCCAAAGTTAATTTTATGAAAGCTATGGCATCATATGCTACATGGAGGGCTACTAAAGTATCGGGACAGTTCGATGCCAGATCATTCGAAGTAAGAGCAATACCCGTTGAAAAAATAGAAGGGCTGCGGCCGGGAATGAGCGTCATTATAGAGAGCGTTCTGAAATAACCGTAAGCCGTATTTTTAATTTTTTATCAAAATGTTCAAATATATAAAAGCAGTTTTCATAAGGGAGCTGGGCAGAATGATGACACGGCCGATATATCTTTTCGGAACGGTGTTTATATTGGCATTCTGTTCCCTTTTCTTCCTCTCCCTGCTCAACGAGGGACTTCCTATGAAACTTCCGATAGGTCTTATAGATAATGATAATTCATCTATATCCAGAAGGTTTTACCGGGAACTAAACTCTTTGCAGGGGATATATGTAGAGCGGTACTTTGCCGATTATCAGCAGGCGAGGGAGGCGATGCAGGACGGAGAGATATTCGGATTTATCGATATTCCCCACGGAATGTACGAGGATATTCTTGCAAACCGCCGCCCCAAAATATCCATCTATACGACACAAGTCTTTATGATCCCTGGAACATTATCGTATAAGAATTTTCTCACGATGGGGAACCTTGCATCCGGGGCTATACAAAGGGAGGTACTCAGGGCTAAAGGATTTACCGACGATCAAATAATGGGGATGATCCAGCCCATAGTGATAGATAATCATTTTATCGGGAACCAATGGTCTCATTACGGTATATATCTGGCTAATATAATTCTGCCGGGAATACTTCAGCTATGTATATTGCTGATGACAATATTTTCCATAGGGTACGAACTTAAAGTCAAGACCAGCCGGATATGGCTTGAAACGGGAGGAGGTTCCATTGCAAATGCTCTTTTAGGCAAGATGCTCCCTTATACTATAATATTCGTAATAATGGGTATCGGCGTTAATATCCTGCTTTACATTATAATGGAATATCCGTTACAAGGCTCTATTTTTATGATGTTTGCGGCTACCGTTCTGCTGGTGCTGGCGGCGCAGGCCGTGGGTTTGTTTATGATAGGACTGTTCCCGGTATTAAGGGACGGGGTGAGTTTTTCGGCTATTTACGGAATTATCTCCATATCCCTTGCCGGAATGACTTTTCCTCTGGAGTCGATGCCTGCGCCCGTACAGGGTTTGGGACAGGTATTTCCACTTAGACATTATTACCTTATTTATGTGCATGAAGGAATGTTCAACGGCGGATTTGCAAGCTGCTGGCTGCAATACGCAATATTGTTATGTTTCCTGTTCCTTCCGTTAATTGTCATAAAGAGACTTAAAAATGCCGTTATATATCAACATTATCCAACCAAATAAAACAGAGGAGAAAGTTTATGAGAAAGCTAGAGCAGATATGCAGATATATAAAAGAGGGATTTTTTGAAACTTTAGGAATATTTATTTCCGAGTGCAGGGCGGTATTTAAAGACAGCGGGGTTATTCTCATATTTTTCGTGGCGGGAATCGCATATCCGCTGTTATATAATTATGTGTATTATAACGAAAGTATCCACGATATACCGGTAGCGGTAGTGGATCTGTCGGGAAGCTCGCAAAGCCGCGATTTTATAAAGAAACTTGAGGCTACAAAAGAACTGGAAGTGGTAAGCTGCATGAATATGGATCAGGCCAGGCGGCTTATCACAGACAGGGACGTACACGGGATAGTACTTATTCCTGAAGATTATAATATAAAGCTGGCGCATAAAGAGCAGGCTACTTTATCCGTCTATATTAACATGGCCTGTTTTCTGGTCTATAAGAACATAGCCCTTGCAGTAAACCATGTAATGCTGGATGAATCCAAAAATATACAGCTAGAACGTTATGCAGCGGGAGGTATTACCGGGGAGCGGGCCGAACAGCTTATAACTGCGCTCCCTTATGAGGAAAGTACCTTATTCAATCCCGGAAGCGGGTTTACGAGCTTTTTTCTGCCCGCCCTGCTGATAATTATCATACACCAGACGCTCTTTTTCGGAATCGGAATGCTGGGAGGAACGGCGCGGGAGGAAAAACGCATGGCAAAAAACATAACCGGAGAGAACCTGCACGGCATATACAGGATACTGTTCGGGAAAGCGGCTGCATATTTTTTTCTGTACACTTTCCTTACTGCCTATATTACTATCCTTATTCCCAGGATATTCAACTTACCGCATCTGGGAAATCCATGGGATATTTATAAAATCATGTTGCCGTTCCTGCTGGCCACGATATTTTTCTCAATGTCCTTTGCCGCAGTTATTAAAAACAGGGAAACAGGAATGGTAATGTTTTTGTTTTTCAGCATAATACTGCTGTTCCTAAGCGGATTTAGCTGGCCCGTGAGCAATATGCCTTCCGTATGGAAATATTTCTCATACCTCTTCCCGTCCACGTTCGGGGTAGAAAGTTACCTTAAAATAAACAGCATGGGAGCCAGTATGGGACAGGTGCGCTTTGAATATACGGCAATGTGGATACAGGCAGGAGTTTATTTCCTTATAGCCTGTTTCTCTACACAGTACGTTATCAGAAAAGAGTTAAGAAACAAATAGGCAGGTATCAGAACGATACGTCTATCCTGCCTACATTTTCCCCTTTCTCTCCGGCTGTTACCACCATAACCTCTTTACCGAGTTTATTTTTGATTAACGCCGGCTTTTTTATGTAGGTGTGCGAATGACCGCCTATTATTATATCCACATTCTCACTGTTTGCGGCAAGAAGATCGTCGGAAGGGTTCTGCTCTTTACCGTTACTATAACCTACGTGCGTAAGTAATATTACAAGATCGCATTTCTCTTTGTTTTTAAGCTCCAACGCCAGTTTATTTACAACGGAATAGGGATTCAGATATTTCATCCCCTCAATATTCTTAGGAGACACCAGGCCTTTCAAATTTACGGTAACGCCTATTACCCCTACCCGGAACCCGCCTTTTTCTATAACGGTATATGGTTTTACAACATCTTTAAGAGGGCTTTGAGCGGAGAACGAATAGTTTGAACAAAGAACAGGAAAATCAGCATCTTTTATCCTTCTGGCAATCTCAGCCTGTCCGTTATCAAATTCGTGGTTTCCCAAACATGCCGCATCATATCCCAGGGCATTCATAAGCTCTATCTCCACATCCCCACGGAATATGGTGAAATAGGGAGTTCCCTGGCTGAAATCGCCGGCATCCAGTAAAATAACGTTTTTGTTGGCTTCCCTTACGCTATTTATATATTCTTCCCTCCTTTCATATCCTCCGAGACCTTTTCCGGGGCCTGCCGTCTGGGGCATAATCTGGCTATGGGTATCGTTCGTATGAAGTATTACCAGATCCTGTGCATTAAGCCCCGTTCCCGTAACCAGCAACAGTATTATAGTGAGTATGTATATATTCCGGTTCATATTCTTAAATTTTTTCAGTTGCACTTAGAAAATTATAACTATTTATTATTAATAATAACCACCCTGCCGTCTTTATCCGCATCTATCGCCCTGCCTTTTGCCGTCTCTTCTTCTATATACCCGATAACCGCATCCCTTAATACCGTTCCGGTTTTAATTACATCGGAAGCATATTTAAGGGCATATACATTATCTCCGCCGCTAAGAAGAAAATCTATCGTGGCGACTTTGTATATTTTATTATCGTCAACAGGTGCGCCCGCTATATTGCACTTTTCCAGTTTTCTGTTGTTTATCACAACTTCCACGCCCGACAAAGCCTCTGTTCTCCCTTTTTTTGCAAAATTCTCCATCATCTCCCTTATATATTTTCCTTTAAGATCTATAACTACGATTTTGTTATCGAAAGGAAAAACAGAAAGAACGTCGAATGACGTTATATCTCCGGCAGGCAGGGATGTCCTTATCCCCCCGAAATTGGTAACGGCCATATCGACCTTGGCGTCGTATCCGTTTTCATCCAGATATTTCTGTGCGTATTTGGATATTATATCCGTGGAAAGATTCGAAAGAGGACTTTCAGGGGGATACTTTTGTAACTCTTTTGCGGAATGTCCTATCACCTCCATAAGCGGATCTATCGTTGGCTTATATTTAGAAATTATCTTTCCGGTAACCGTTTCTCCTGCAGGATTCCATAAGGAGTCTATTCTTACGACGCTCCAGTTTACCGTCCTGGATTTATTTTGCCCGTAGACGGCTTGTTGCGACAATATTAATATACCGCAAAGCAACGATACTGCAAAAAATATCGATTTCTTAAAATTTGTCATACAATTTAATTTTTATGATAAAAAATTTACTTTCTAAATCTATACAAAGTTACTCTTTAATTTTAAATTGAGAATATTAAAATAAAAGTCTGATAAAAGATAGTGAAGATTTTACTTAGAACGTTGTTTTTTGCTGCCGCCTTTATTTTGCGGGAACTCAAAGACTGTTTTATAGTCTGCATCGAATTTGACTGCTGCCTCGAAAGTGCTTCCGGTTTTACTACTTACGAAATCTTTAATAAGGGCGGTCTTGCCGTTCATCAAAAGGTCTGTCAGTTGCCCGTCCGTCAGTTCCTTTTTAGCAATGGAACGCCATACGGTAAGCCCGCTTTAGGCTCTTCATTTTTTACTTTTTTTTCGTCCATAATAAATATGTTTTTATTCTGCTTTAACATTAAAGCAGAACGAAAGTACACCTAACTAATGGATTGAGTGCAAGGATTTAAGGCGGTGGATGCTTGTGTCCGGGGTTGTCTATGGGTGTTTTGAAAATCGGGTATTGAATGACTTTTATACCGACTTCCCAACAAGGGCATTTTAATCGCTATTATATACAAATAGTGTGTATTTTTGCGGATGAAACGCAATCTTGATTGAATGGAAAAAGAACAGAAAATAAGGAACTGGATTCTGGATTTACCTAAAAAGGGGAAAATAACTTTTTCTCTTGATGAGGTCAATGCTCATTTTACTCATGTAACCGAAAGCAATAAGCGTGTTTCTCTTTGGAGGTTGGTAGAAGCCGGAAAGATACAATCAGTATGGAAAAGATTCTATATAATTATCCCTGTGGAGTATGAATTGAAAGGTTCTGTTCCGCCAATGGTTTACATAAACCAGTTGATGGCGTATCTAAACAGGAAGTATTATATCGGGTTACTAAACGCTGCTGCTTTTTATGGTGCTTCTCATCAACAATCGCAGGAATTGACGGTAATAACCGATAAAGGTAATTATCGGGATAAACATAAAAACGGGGTAAAAATAAACTTTGTAGCAAAAAAGACAATTCCGCAAGCCTATATACAACAGAAAGTAACAAAAACAGGCTATATCAATATATCCAGTCCGGAATTGACCGCTATGGATTTAATTTTTTACCAACATGAGATTGGCGGATTAAGCAGGGCGGGTACGGTTCTGAATGAATTGGCGGAAGAACTCGATTTCAAACGGGTAACCAACGATTTTTTTTCTTTTTTTCCGACAACAACCGTACAGCGTTTAGGCTATATATTGGATGAAATTCTTGATTACAAGGAAATTGCAAAAGCATTGTATGAAAAAGGACTTAAAGCGGGTTTGTCGTTCAGGAAATCTTTGCTTAAAGCGGAAAATGAGACAGAGGAAGCCGAATAGAATAAACTATGGAAGTTAGTAATCAACGAAGAAATAGAGATTGACGAATGATACCTGAATTAGCAATAACACAATGGAGAAGCGTTGTTCCATGGAGCGATGTCGAACAAGTCGAGCAGGATTTGATTATATGCGGGGCTTTGGTTGCGATATTCAGCGATGAGTTTTTGGCAGAACGCCTTGCTTTTCGCGGTGGTACTGCTCTTCATAAGCTATACCTTTCTCCTCAACCGAGATATAGTTGTTCATATTGTCGAATTATCATATCGTTGCGGCAATCCACCTCCTTTTGAAGTAATATTTAACGGACTATTATATCAATAAAGTACGGAGTGAATATGCAATAATCTTCGGAGTTTTGTTTGTGGTTTGGAATTATTCCGTTACCTTTGCCGAAAAGAAACGACTATGAGCACGGAAAAAAAATATCTGCCTCGTATTAGCGATAAAATACTGCTATCAAAATTAGAGTCCTCCGGGGCTGTTTTAGTGGAGGGTGCAAAATGGTGCGGTAAAACAACTACTGCACGCCAAGCCTCTCAAAGCTCTATTGACCTACAAGACCCTGATAATGCTGCATCATACAGAATGATGGCAGACACAAAGCCATCGCTACTACTCAAAGGCAACAAACCTCGTCTACTTGATGAGTGGCAAACAATTCCTGTGCTGTGGGATGCTGTTCGTTACGATGTGGACAGAAGTGGCGATGTTGGGCAGTATATTTTGACAGGCTCGGCAGTACCAAAGGATAACGCAACAGAACATACAGGTACGGGGCGCATCTCTCGAATGACTATGCGTCCGATGTCGCTTTTCGAGTCATTGGAGTCCAACGGAACTGTTTCGCTCGCATCTCTATTTGCAGGTAGTGAAGAGGTGGAGAGTATGAGTAGTTTGACGATTGAGAAGATAGCCTATTCTATGTGTCGTGGCGGATGGCCTAGTTCTATTCGTATGAAAAGCTCTGCTGCTTTGCAAGTCGCAACTAACTATGTGGAATCCATTATCAATATGGATGTAAATAGAGTAGATGATATTGAGAAAAACCCTGAGCGAGTGCGTTTATTGATGCGTTCTTTGGCGAGAAATATTGCAACTCTTACCACTCAGCAGACAATTCTATCGGATGTCGAAGCTACAGATATGAGCATTTCCGATAAAACACTATCATTATACTTGAATGCACTTCGGCGAGTTTTTGTAGTGGAAGATGTTCCTGCTTGGCAACCTTCTTTACGTTCCAAAACAGCAATCCGCACCTCAGCGAAAAGATGTTTTGTTGACCCTTCTATCGCCACTGCAGTTTTAAGAGCGAATCCGAATAGTATTATTGAGGATTTTGAATTGTTTGGTTGTCTTTTTGAAGCGTTGTGTATTCGTGATATGCGTGTCTATGCCTATGCTAATGACGGGGATATTTTCCATTACAAGGACGAGAGGGGGCTTGAGTGTGATATGATTGTACGATTGAGAAACGGTAAATGGGGTGCGGTTGAGGTAAAGTTAGGTAGCAAACAAATTGAAGCCGCAGCCCAGAATTTAATAGCTCTGAAAAACAAAATTAATAGCGATAAAATGGGAGAGCCCTCTTTTTTAATGGTCTTAACAGGCGGAGAATATGCATATCGTCGTGAAGATGGCGTATTGGTCGTTCCTATTGGATGTATGAAAGACTAATATAGATATGTCATAATAATTTATCGAATATCACTATTTATAATTACATAATAGCCTCGCTACAAGATTGTAGCATATATAAAAAGTGATTGCCTTTGTTAATAAGTTAATGATGAGTTTATTTTTTGCGGCTATCCGGATCTGTTCCGGAGTAGGAGTATCTCTTGATACCCGGTTGTCACTTATAAACGTTCGTTTTATGTAATAAATACCGCTCTCGTGTTGCTTGTTGTTTTTTGTCAGCCGGCAGTTAGTTTTATCTCATTGGAATCAGTATCCGACTTTAAGTTGTTGGCGGAAATGGAGAGGTTGATGCCGTATATCTCCTGCACTTCCGACTCAATATCAGATACACTCATACCTTTGGCATAAAGAGAGATTACAAGACGTTCAATAGATAAGCCACGGGATTGATGCTTAGGAACTACAATAGGCTCAAATTCACCTTCCCTATCACGAGGAACGTGAATAACAGATTCACCCATCTCGCTTTGAATCTGTTTCTTATAACTACCATTGCGGGAGTTTCCACTAGGATCGCCTTGATTGGAGTGTTTTTCATAACCTAAGTGATTATACATCTCAGCTTCTAACATCTGCTCATAAACACGAGTATGAAGCTCTTTCATGAAAGCAGTTACATCTTCGCCTGTCTTAAACTGAGACAGGAACTCTTTACTTAAAAATTCTTTGGGAATGTCCATAAAATCTGATTTTTACAAAGTTAATACATAAATAAAAAAACTACGAGAGGAATCCCGTAGTTTTCTATTTACACAATCTAATGGATAGTCCCTTTTT
>CAYVED010000002.1:0-84739 GCA_964449975.1 uncultured Muribaculaceae bacterium | reverse complement strand
CTCACTAATAAATATTGCAAGTTAAAAAAAAATATTAATAAATAAAACTATCATTATGGTTAATGTACCTTCCTAAGGAATAAGAAATTAATAGATTTCTTGAAATATCAAGCTCTTTTGTCAGCTCCGACTGTTTTTACGCTCAAGAGTTAATTTAACTGGAAAACGATAATTTAACGCTCAATTACAACAGCAACAAATTGAGTAACTTTTCGAGAACCTTAAATGCAAACTGCTCTTACGACAATAATGGTAACATAATTTTGATGGAAGAAAAAATTTGCACTTCTCTTACAATGTTTTTAACTGTCCTTATACTGTTAGTAAAAATAACACAATTTTAGCTACTTACTGTTACTAGCCGATGAAGTTAAGAAAACAGTTGTTGGTAATACTTGACATGTAGTGAGTTCCATACTTTTGGGGGAGTGGATCCTTCCTCTCCTTAGCATAAGGTGATCGCAGAGCAATGAGTTGTCTTTATGCCATTAATGAAACAAAAGGCGTCTGCCTGCGGATAACAAGCGAAGCATCGGAATATTCTTTTAGCTCTTACTGCGTTGATAACCGATGCTTTATGTTTTCCCTCCATTGTTTTTCATCAAAATAAAGCAATTTCAACATCTACAACAGAAAATATTAAGACAGTTGATTAAAATCAAAAATATTGCAAAACGAAAAAGACCGACTAACTTTTTATTGTTGGTCGGACTCTTGCTTTTTTTGTTTGCTGAATTACCCTGATAAATTCAGAACAGTTTCTTATCATTTGACCGTAAGCGTTCTGGCCGGGCTGACCCTGTATATGAAATGGCACGGCACTACAAGTAATGCCATGATAATCACAAAAGAAGCGGCATTCACCAATATTACGGCAGGAATACTTATATCCACAGGAACATATTTTACGAAATAATTTGCGGGATCAAGCGTTATTATTTTATATTTCCACTCTACATAACATAATATCCCTGCAATAATGTTACCCCAGAGAAGTCCCCTGCCTACGATAGAAGAGGCTTGCAGCAGAAATACCTTTGAAATACCGGTATTACGCATTCCTAGCGCTTTAAGCAATCCTATTCGTGCAATATTCTCAAAAAGCAGTATCAATATTCCCGATACCATATTCACCCCCGCAACGGCCATCATAAGTATAAGGATTATAATCACGTTTATATCGAGCAGGTGCAGCCAGTCGAACAAAATATAGAATTTATCTTTTACTGTTGTCAACGCTACGGCATCATCTTCTTCCGAAGAATACCTATATATAATATCGGAAACGGCATTCTCCTCACGTTCAAGGTTTCCGCTCCCGCCATTATCTCCTGCAAGCAATATCTCGAATCCCGAAACCTCTCCCCCTTTCCATCCGTTCAGGCGGTTTATATGCCGAATATCGGCTATAACAAGAACCTTGTCGATCTCTTCCAACTGCGCATCATATACTCCGGAAATCCTGAACTTTCTTACTTTTACATCATCATCTATAAAATACGCCAATACACCGTCCCCTGCCGAATATCCCAGCATATCCGCCAGTCTCTTGGAAATCAGAATATCCTCTGAAAAGCCGGCTCCGTATTCCGGAATATCCCCTGCATAAAGATATTTCCTGAAAAAATCCATATTATATGAAGAATCCACCCCCTTGAATATAACCCCCTGTATCTGATCGTTGGTTTTTAACAATCCTGAACGGTAAGATACTTTCTGTATCTGTTTCACAAAATCCAGAGAATCTATTTTATTAATAAAAGAGAGATTCCCACTTACCGGATACTGTCCGTTTATTATATCGGCCCCCGGAGCAGAAAGCGTCATATCCCCGCCGAACCCTGATGATTTCTCCTTTATCTCTTTTGAAAAACCGCCCAGAACAGCCAGCGATATTATCATAACTGCAATACTCACAGCTACGGAGACTGTCGCTATTTTATTACTAAGACGGCTCGGCCCTCTCCCGGAATCCCCTTTTCCTCCTATTCTTGAAGCTAAAAAAAAACTAAGATTCATCTAGCGGAAATTTATTTCAGTTTCTTTATTCGTATTTATGATTTTTTTATTACTTTTGTCACCGCAATGCGGAAATAGCTCAGTTGGTAGAGCATCAGCTTCCCAAGCTGAGGGTCGCGAGTTCGAATCTCGTTTTCCGCTCAAAAAAAGAGATCTGAGAAATCAGGTCTCTTTTTTTGCATTCTATATTAAGGCAAGTCTGTCAAGAGATATTTTCACCAGTTTTTCCACCATAGGTTTATAATCCGGAGCAGCTCCTTTATGATATCTGTTCGCTATTATACAACATACGGTTCCGGCATTGTGCCCCAGCTTTCTCGAAAGACCGGCCAGCGCCGAACCTTCCATCTCGAAATTGGTTATCCTGTAACCCTCAAAATTGAACCTCTCGAATTTATGAAGCATATCCGGCATAGTAAGAGGCAGGCGCAGAACACGTCCCTGCGGCCCGTAAAACCCCGAAGCCGAAATCGTCACCCCTTTTACTGTCACATCCCTGAAAAGGTTTATAAGCTTATCGCTTGCCCTTACGAAATAAGGCACGGGAAGGTATTTGTCCCAGTCGGTCTGCTTTATAAAAGACGTTTCCATTTGAGGCCATGTAACCTCTTCCCTGCCAGCATACCAGTTAAGCAATCCGTCGCATCCTACGGAAATATGTGAGAAAACGAAAGCTCCTATGGGAATATCGGGCTGGATAGCTCCGGAAGTTCCTATACGTAATAAATTCAAAGATGTTTTATTTCTTTTTATTTCCCTTGTGGAAAAATCTATATTTACAAGCGCATCCAGCTCATTAACCACAATATCTATATTATCCGTTCCTATCCCGGTGGAAAGTGCAGTCATCCTTTTTCCTTTATAAGTACCAGTTACGGTAACGAACTCACGCGACTCCCTTCTGAACTCTTTAGTATCGAAAAACGATGCAACCATATCAACACGCCCCGGATCTCCTACCAATATTACTGTGTCCGCAAGCTCTTCCGGTCTTATATGAAGGTGAAATACCGAACCGTCATTATTTATGATCAGTTCCGAAGCTCCTATTTTTTCCATAATACATATAATTTTGTTAAAACACTTAAAAGTATCAAATTTAGTGATTTTTTTATTTATTTTTGCATTTCCGAATAAAAACAGAAATATAAAATGATACAAAGAATACAAACGCTTTTTTTATTTGCAGCCAGCGGCCTGCTGTTTTCGCTATTTTTCAATGATTTCACATACAGTCAGGATATGGCAGTCAAATATACGGAATACAGACCGTTCCTTATTTTTACGATAGTGACCTTCGCGATAAGCCTCATTACCATATTCCTTTTCAAAAACAGAATTTTACAAATGAGATTATGCATATATAATATGCTTATCCTTCTCGGCTATCAGGGTTGGATAGCCTATATGTTCTTCACACGGATAGAAAACGCAGTTTTCTCTGTGACCGCCGTATTCCCGATAATCGCAGGTATATTTACATTTTTGGCATTCAGATATATAGGCCGGGACGAAGCCCTGGTGCAATCCGTTAATTCACTCAGAAAGATAAATAAAAACAGGAAAAAGAATCAGTCTCCGGTATAATGAATACCCTATCTCTATATAAATATGCTTCCGGACGGATATAAACATTTCTCTGCCCGGAGGATTGCTCTCTTTGCTTCACATATTCCTCCGGCAGACGCTTTACCGCCTGACACGGTTGCAACAAAGACTATTCTTTCTTCGTACAATATTTCTTTATAACGCTGTAAGCATCCTGTACCCCCAACTCTCCGGCTTTGCTTAAATCTATACATCCTTTCTCGTTATCTTTAAGGTAGATAAGTACAAGCCCCCTGTTATAATGAGCTTCACCTAATCCGGGATAAAGATCGATAGCCCTCGTATATTGGTTTATAGCCTCAGGCAAATCGTTCGACAGACAATACAGGTTTCCGAGATTATAATATATAAAAGGAAGTCCCGGCATCAGATTGGCCGCCTTATTCATATCATGGATAGCCGATGTATAGTCGTAGCTTTTCTGGTTCTGCTCCTTGATCCTCGCACGCGCAGCTCCGGAATTATCCAGGGTAAGTATCTGAACGTTATTTTCCATTGAAGAGATGAAATCTATCATCTCCGACTGCAGCGCACCGCGATTTATATAATAAAATGTTTGCCGGGGTTCGATTTCGATAGCTTTATCATAATGAGAAAGGGCCGAATTATACAGGTTTTTCTTACCTTCTATCATCGCCTGGGCAAACATCAGCCTCCCTGTTACTGCATCCTGTTTCCCGGCCTTAGTTCCAGATTGGTTTTCATGTATAATACCCTGTATCAAAGCCTCGTATGTAGATATATCAAAAGAGGAACCTCCCTTTACCGCAGAAAGTTCCACGGGAATGGGAACAGATTCTATAAACTTATCCATCTCCTTATTTTCATACCTGTTCTCAAGTGCCATAAGCTGTTTATTCTCTTGCACTATATTAAATTTGAAAAGCGGTTTTAATCTTATATCCACATCACGGTGCTGCAACAACTCATTATTGAAATCTTTTTTTGCGAAATCGGCATCCAGGGCAAGCAGCCTGTCATACTTCTTTGCAGTATCGGCGAAAACTGCCATACCTATACTGTCTTTTACCTTATGTTGATATTCCCGCACTTTAGACTGTGCAATCTGCGCATCCCGCCTGGCGGAGTTGTACTGGCCGAGCTGCTGTTTTACATAAGAACGGTTCATATAAGCCTTCGCAAAATCGGGATAAAGATTTATGGCCTGTGAATAATCATCCATCGCATCTCTGTATCTTCCCAGTTCCAGAAATACCCCCGCCCTGTTAAAATAGGCAAGAACGTTGTTGGGATTAACCGCCAGCACCCTGTCGTAGTCGTCGAGAGCACTGTTATAATCCCCTATCTGGGAGCGTATCAAAGCCCTGTTATAAAGCGTAAGCGCATTCCCGGGATCCTGTTCCAGAACTTTATTAAGATCGGAAAGTGCCCCGTTAATATCCATCTGTTCGTATTTAATAAGAGCGCGGTTAAAATATGCGAAAGTATTCAGGGTATCGAGTTTAATGGCATTATTTAAATCTGCAAGGGCCTCCTTATTATTATTCTGCATAGCGTATATCCTGGAACGCCTTATATAACCTTCCGGATCGAATGTATTTATCTTTATGGCTCTATTATAATCATTAAGGGCCTTTGTAGTATCTCCCATATAGAGATAGCAGGCTCCCCTGTTAAGATATGCGTCGGCCACTTTAGGCTCATGCTTTATAAAACGGTTAAAATCCGAGATAGCCTTCTCGAACTGCTGGGAAAGAAAGTAGGTCACTCCTCTGCTGAAATAAAGTCCGGTATAGCTGGGTCTCAGATCAACCGCCTCCGCAAGGTCTTTCAACGCTAGATCATATTTTCCCGTACGGCTTAAAGTTATAGCCCTGTAGTGGTATGCAGGAGTATATATGGGGTTAAGTTGCAGAGACTTATTAAAATCTTTTTCCGCCCCTATGAAATCACCCAGATTATATTTTGCGATCCCCCTGAAAAAATAGGCGTCATAAAGCGTACTATCCAGTCTTGTAAGAGTATTGAAATTATCTATGGCAGCCGTATATTTACCGTCTATAAGGAACTGACGTCCCCTGTAGAAAAACTGATCTATATCATATTGTGCAAAAGATAAAACGCTGCAACAACACATTGCAGCCGAAATTAAAAGCCTTTTTATCCCGTTCATTTTTTACTTCCTGTTTTTTTCCGTTTCTTTTCTATTTTCGTGCCATTTTTTTTATCCAGCCACCCCGGTCTGGGGATCAATCCCATCATATATTGTATATCGATTGCCCTTCCGCTTATATAGGCGGTAGGAGCATCGGCTTTACGCCTCACGGGATCAGGCAATACGGCGGCTATCAATGCGGCCTGCCTCCGGGTAAGTTTCGTGGCCCCGGTATGAAACAGCCTCTCCGCAGCAGCTCCGGCCCCGAATATTCCCCGTCCCATTTCCGCAACATTCAGATATACCTCCATTATTCTCTCCTTTCCCCATATAATTTCTATAAGGCATGTAAAATAAGCCTCCAGTCCTTTGCGTATCCAGCTCCTTCCGGGAAAGAGAAATACGTTTTTAGCCGTTTGCTGGGAGATGGTACTGGCTCCCCTCAGCTTCTTCCCTTTCTTCTTCGCATCCATGGCGTTATCTATCTCAACCCAGTCGAATCCTTTATGTTCCAGGAACCTGGTATCTTCACCGGCCATTACAGCCATTGCCATATCGGGAGAAATCTCATCGATAGGTTTCCAAACTTTATATATCTTATAAGTATCGTTGTTAAAATTCTCAAAATACCTTATCACCATAAGAGGAGTAAAATATACCGGAATCCATTTAAGAACCAAAACCCAGGATAATGTGAATATAAAAAACCCTGCGGGAATATATATGAAAAGTATCCTCGGAAACTTTTTAAGCCCTTTATGCTTCATTTGAAAAAATAGAGTATTTTTGCAAAGATAACAAATACCTTTTAATGGATACTCACAGAATACTCACTTTAATATTTTTTCTTCTTATTTCACAGACGGGATTTTCACAGGTACACTCTTCTGGTGCTTATGAATATCTTATAACGATAAAACAACAAAAAAAACATATAGAAGAACTTACGTCGGCAGAAACGGAGGGCAGGGCAACCGGGACTGCAGGAGCCGCTTTAGCGAAGGGTTATATTGCGTCCGCTTTCGAGCAATACGGACTACGCAGATGGAGAGGCTCCTATTTTCAGGAGTTCCCGGTTTATCCCGGCAAGGAGCTAAGGGAGGGAGAGCCTCGTATAAAAGGGTGTAATGTAGCAGGATACATACCATCTTCGGAAGGAGGCAGGGATTACATTATAATAGGAGCGCACTATGACCATATAGGAACTCTGGAGGGCAAGGTATTCCCGGGAGCAGACGATAACGCTTCGGGAGTGGCCGTATTACTTGAACTGGCGAAAGTATTCGGGAAAATAAGGGAAAAGGAGAAGTTTAATAAAAATATCGTTTTTGCAGCTTTCGACGCCAATAATATGAATAACGCAGGCAGCAGGCAGTTCGCATCCGACCTTCGTATAGCCCCGGAGCGAATAATATGTATGATAAATATAGATCAGATAGGCAGTAATCTCTCCCCTCCCGGAAAAGATTCCAGTTACCTGCTCGTATTGGGCGCCGATAAACTTAAAGAGTGGGACAGGGAACAGATAACTCTCTGTAATAATCTTTCGGAAACTCCGCTGGATATAGATTTCACATATTATAACAGTCCGTCATTCTACAATATATTTTACAGACTGTCGGACCAAAGCTCTTTTACGGAAAATGAAATTCCCTCCCTGCTTTTTACATCCGGCATAACAATACATACGAACAAAGAGAGCGATAATGTATCGAATATTTCATTCCGGGTACTGGATAAAAGAATAAAGCTGATATATAAATTTATATACCAGCTTTTAAAAAGCTAATCCCCGTATCAGGCTCCGCCGTAAACGGCATCTTTTCCTAATTGCTCTTCAATTCTTATCAGTTGATTGTATTTCGCCATTCTGTCTGACCGGCTCATGGAGCCCGTCTTTATCTGTCCCGAATTCGTAGCTACCGCTATATCGGCAATGGTGTTATCTTCCGTCTCCCCGGAACGGTGCGATATGATCGTAGCATATTTGTTCTTCTGAGCCAGGGAAACCGTATCCAGCGTTTCGGTTAATGTGCCTATCTGGTTTACTTTTACCAGCACGGCGTTGGCACACTTATTCTCAATCCCTTTGGAGAGATATTTTACATTCGTAACGAAAAGGTCGTCCCCTACAAGCTGGCATTTGTTACCTATTCTTTCGGTAAGAAGTTTCCACCCTTCCCAATCGTCCTCGGCCATGCCGTCTTCTATAGAATCTATCGGGAAACGCGTAATAAGATTCTCCAGATAATCAACCTGTGCAGCGGAATTTCTTTTAACCCCGCCTTCTCCTTCGAATTTCGAATAATCATAATATCCGCTCTTACCCTCTTTAACGTAAAATTCGGAAGCGGCGCAATCCAGCGCTATGGTAATATCCTTTGACGGAATATATCCCGAATCCTGTATAGCCTGTATAATATAATTCAGAGCCTCTTCCGCTCCTGAAAATTTTGGAGCGAATCCCCCTTCGTCTCCTACAGCGGTACTCATTCCGGATTTTGAGATGAGTTTTTTAAGGTTATGGAAAACCGTCGCCCCCATCATTACGGCCTCTTTTACAGACGTAGCACCTACCGGGCGTATCATAAATTCCTGAAAAGCTATAGGAGCATCGGAATGCGATCCTCCGTTTATTATATTCATCATAGGTACAGGCAATATATGGGCATTTGCCCCGCCTATATACCTGTAAAGCGGCATCTGAAGACAATCGGCCGCCGCTTTGGCTACTGCGAGAGATACGCCTAGTATGGCATTCGCTCCCAGCTTGGATTTATTGGAAGTTCCGTCAAGTTCCAGCAACATCCTGTCTACCTCTCTCTGATTAAGGGCATTCACGCCTATAAGTTCCGGCGCTATTATATTATTTACATTCTCCACGGCTTTCAATACGCCTTTACCCGAATATCTTTTATTATCTCCGTCTCTCAGTTCCAACGCCTCATTGGCGCCGGTGGAAGCTCCGCTCGGAACGCTGGCCCGGCCGAAAGCACCGCATGAAAGCATTACGTCAACTTCTACGGTAGGATTTCCTCTTGAATCCAGAATTTCTCTGGCTATGATATTACAAATGTTCATACGTTTAAAAATTTTTTAGTTATATTTTATTGAACAAACGGACACTGGAATTGTTCGTCGATTATCTTAAATAGTAGTCTACGCTCGTAACCACCCTTACATTTTTGATATAAGGCGTATTTACATCCCTGTCGGAAACGGAAAATTGTCCCTGCGAAGCATTTTTTATTTTCCCTAACCTGCTTCTTGAGTCGGCGGCGAATTTCTCGGCAGCGGCGCGGGCTTTGGCTGTGGCTTCCTCTATCATGCCCGGTTTAATCTGATTAAGTCCGGTAAAATCGTATGATACGCGGTAATTATAGTCATCGCTGTAAAGAGCTACTCCCTGAGCCAGCAAATCGGTCTGTTTGTTTATTATGTCCCTTACCTTGGCAACCTCAAAAGTAGCTACCGTTATTACCGACGTTATATTATATCTGTACAGCCTTTTCTGATCCGCATACCTGTCGGCCTGCAAATCTATTACCTGCGGAGCCGATACGTAAATATCTTCGCCGGCAATCCCGTTAGAAACAAGGAATTTTATAATAATATCGTTTTGTCTGTTGATCTCCTTATAAAGCGAAACGAGATCATTTCCCACCAGCTTATAAGCCAGCGGCCACGTAACCCTGTCGGCAGGAACCTCTTTTTCGCAAAGTCCCTTTACCGATACTATTCTGTCGTACGATTTGAATTTACTTACGGCAATAATCATACAGAGGCCTAAAATAATAAGGCCGGCCATTACGAATGCTCCTGCAATCGCAACGGAGTTTTTATCTTTTACCATAATTCTTATTTTATAAAATATCAGTAAAGATAAAACTTTTTGTCTTATATTTATGGTTCAATTTAACATGCAGGACACTTACGGTATAAATATTGATATTTTTAAGGATCGTCAAAACATAAAAATATGGATTTCAGGCTCCAGTCATCATATAAACCTACGGGGGATCAGCCCCAGGCTATAAAAGAACTTACCGAAGTTCTCGGCGGCGGCACTCCAGCAGTTACCTTATTGGGGGTTACGGGCTCCGGAAAGACTTTTACTATGGCCAATGTAATAGAACGATTGCAGAGGCCTGCACTTATATTGAGCCATAACAAGACCCTGGCGGCCCAGCTCTACGGAGAGTTTAAAACCTTTTTTCCCGATAATGCTGTGGAATATTTCGTATCCTATTACGACTATTACCAGCCGGAGGCATATATGCCCGTTACGGATACCTATATTGAGAAAGACCTTAGCATAAACGACGATATAGAGAAACTCCGGCTGAGTTGTTCAAGCGCTCTTTTGTCGGGAAGAAAAGACGTAATAGTGGTCTCCAGCGTCTCCTGCCTGTACGGAATAGGAAACCCGGCCGATTTCCATTCCAATACGATTACGATAAAAGCGGGACAGACGGTAAGCCGCACGCAATTTCTCTATAAACTCGTAGACAGCCTTTATTCCCGTAACGATGCCGATTTCAAAAGGGGTACGTTCAGGGTCAAGGGGGATACGGTGGATATTTTTCTTGCATACGGAGATAAAGGATGCCGGGTGGTCTTTTTCGGGGACGAGATAGAGGAAATAGAGATTTTCGACCCGATAAGCGGAGGCTCCATAGAATTTGTAAAAGAATTTTCCATTTTTCCGGCAAATATTTTCTGTACAACAAAAGAGAGAACAAAGAGCGCTATCGGAAATATCCAGGACGACCTGCTTGCGCAATATAACCAT
Organism: uncultured Muribaculaceae bacterium; assembly: GCA_964449975.1. GTDB lineage: Bacteria > Bacteroidota > Bacteroidia > Bacteroidales > UBA932 > Egerieousia. Next base: position 74,204 of record CAYVED010000002.1, on the reverse strand, counting down.
TATAACGAAATAGGGAAACATGCGGAAGCTAAAAGACTTAAACAGAGAGTAGAATATGATCTGGAAATGATAAAGGAGATAGGATACTGTTCCGGTATCGAGAATTATTCGAGATATTTTGACGGAAGGGCGGCAGGAACAAGGCCGTTCTGCTTGCTGGATTATTTTCCCGACAATTTCGTAACTTTCATAGACGAAAGCCATGTAACCATTCCGCAGATAAGAGCGATGTTCGGCGGCGACCGTTCGCGTAAGGAGACTCTTATAGAGTACGGATTCCGGTTGCCGGCCGCAGCCGACAACAGACCGCTCAAATTCGATGAATTCGAAATCCTATCCGGACAGACGGTATTCGTAAGCGCAACTCCCGCCCCGTACGAACTGGACAGATCGGAAGGGCTTATAGTGGAACAGGTAGTACGTCCTACCGGATTGCTGGAACCTCCGATTGAAGTAAGACCAACCAAAAATCAGATAGACGATTTACTGGAAGAGATACAGATAAGGGTTGAAAAAGACGAAAGAATACTGGTAACCACTCTTACCAAACGGATGGCGGAAGAACTGGATAAATATCTTCAGAGGATGGGTATAAGATGCCGTTATATACACTCGGACGTGGATACGCTGGAGAGAATAGAGATAATCGAGGATTTCCAGTCAGGAAGGTTCGATGTCCTTATAGGGGTCAATCTTCTAAGAGAAGGACTGGATCTGCCCCAGGTTTCGCTCGTAGCCATACTGGATGCGGACAAAGAGGGATTTCTCAGAAGCGAAACGGCATTAACGCAGACTGCCGGAAGGGCTGCCAGAAATATCAACGGACTGGTAATCATGTATGCCGATACCGTTACCGGAAGCATGCGCAAGACTATTGACGAGACGAACCGGCGCAGGGAGAAGCAACAGGAATATAACAAAATAAATAACATAATACCCAAACAGATACTTAAAACGGAAAGAAATGTTATGGGAAGGGGACAAAGCGCGGCGGGATACTACCAGGAAGAGACAAAATCCTATATACTTGAAGACCCTGTCCTCCTTAAAATGGACAGAAAACAGTTAGAAAAAGCCGTTGCAGGAGCAAGGAAAGAGATGGAGAGGGCGGCTGCCGAACTCGATTTTATGAGGGCGGCGAAATTCAGGGACGAAATGAACGCCCTGAAAAAGTTAATGGACAAAAAAAATAATGAACCACAATGATACCCAAGCGATTATTACAGATATTAGAGAAGTATCCCCCCGAAAACAGGGAGTTTATAGAGAGTTCGTACAGATTGGCCGCAGGAGCTTTGGCGGAACAGTTGAGAGGAAACGGGCATCCGTTCATAGAGCATCCCATAGGAGTAGCCTGCATAGTGGCGGAGGAAATGGGGCTTATGCCGGAAGCCGTAATAGCAGTATTCCTGCACGAAGCTACACGGGGAAACAATGAATTGCTGGAAGGGCTTGCAAAGGAGTATTCGGATGAAATACTTACCATGGCTGCCGGGCTTAACAATATATCGGGAATAACGCCTAAAGAGACTAAACTGCAGGCGGAAAATTATCGTAAACTTATCGTCTCCTACTCAAAAGATCCCCGTGTAACATTGATAAAGCTGGCCGACAGGCTGGAGATAATGCGTAATCTGGAGATATTTCCCAAGAGCAGCATCATGCGTAAAGTTACCGAGACTGCAATGCTGTATATCCCGCTTGCGCATCAGTTGGGACTGTATAATATAAAAAGCGAAATGGAAGATCTTGTATTCAGGTTTTCCGAACCTGAAAATTACAGGGTGATTACCAATAAACTCAATGCTTCGCAGGCAGACCGGGAGAAGATCGTAGACGAATTTATAAAACCTCTGGAGAAGAACCTGGAAGAACTCGGAATAACATACAAACTGAAAGTACGTACTAAAACCGCCTACTCTATCTGGAAAAAGATGCAAAAACAGCATGTTCCTTTTGAAGAGGTATTCGACGTATTCGCTATACGTTTCATTCTGGACGTACCGTTTGAAGAAGAGCATGCAAGATGCTGGGAGGTTTATTCCTACGTAACAAAAGAGTACAACCCGGATACGGGAAGACTGAGGGACTGGCTGACAAAACCTAAACCAAACGGATACGAATCGTTGCATACTACCGTGGAAAATAAGAACGGGGTTCATATAGAGGTACAGATAAGGACATTGAGAATGGATGAAGTTGCGGAAAACGGACATGCTTCACACTGGAGTTATAAAGGAATAGAGAAGGTACAGGGACTGGACGAATGGCTGATGAATGTAAAAAGCATGCTGGAGAGCAGCGATTCCAATCCTTATGTATCCGGAGCCCAGGCTACTCTTAACGAAATATTCGTATTTACTCCGGCCGGAGACCTGAAACAGTTGCCTCAAGGTGCATCGGTACTGGATTTCGCCTTTAATATCCATTCTAATCTGGGTGTAAAATGCAGCGGAGCCAGGGTTAACGGTAAGATATATTCCATACGGGATAAACTTCATACGGGCGATATTGTGGAGATAATGAGTAATAAAAACCAGAAGCCGTCCGCAGACTGGCTTAACATAGTCGTTTCGTCCAAAGCTAGAAACAGGATTAAAAGCAAGCTGAAAGAGGAAGAGGGAAAATTAAGCAAAATGGGACGTGAACTTCTGGAGCGCAGGATGAAAAACTGGAAGCTGGAACTTAACGACGAGGTTCTGAGCGAGCTTACCCGCCATTATAAAATGAAGAATATCGGAGATTTATGTATCGCTATACATAACGGTAAGATAGATATGCCGGAGATAAAGAACCATCTTACGCAGTTGACCGTTAATGAGAAAGAGGATCTCGTATCCGAGAAAAGAGACGAGGGAAAAAAGGAGGCGCAGAATCCCCTGCCGGAAAAAGGCAGCGGCAAAGATTTCCTTATTATAGGTAATAACCTGAGTGATATAAGCTATACGATGGCTAAATGTTGCAATCCTATTTTCGGGGATGACGTTTTCGGATTTATCTCGGCTACCGGCGGCGTAAAGATACACAGAATAGGATGTCCCAATGCCTCAAGGCTTATAGCGAATTATCCTTACAGGATACAAAAGGTAAGATGGAAAGAAGTTTCCTCTACGACACAGTTCCAGGCGTCGCTGAAAATAATAGGGGATGGAGATTCGTCTTCTGGTCCGTATATTATGGACTGCGTAATAAAAGAAGGCTCGTCAATAAGGGTTTACAAAATAAGCGAAAGGACAAAGCCCAACGGCAGTCTGGAATTCGTAGCCGAAATGAGTATTTCGGTAAGCAATAACTCTCATCTGGATAGAGTAGTTTCCGCAATCAGGAGGCTCCACAAAGTAAAGAACGTACTCAGGGTTTCACAGAAATAGATAAAAACGGTATGGGAACGGATAAAAAGAATAAAGAGAAAAGGTCGCAGGAGTATATTTCCATTGAGGGGGCAAGAGTTAATAATCTGAAAAACATATCTCTTAAAATACCGCGCGGAAAATTGGTAGTAATATCGGGATTATCGGGAAGCGGAAAATCCTCTTTGGCTTTCGAAACGCTTTTTGCGGAGGGACAGCGCCGTTTTGCGGAGAGCCTCTCATCTTTCGCAAGACAGTTTCTCGGAAGAATGAGCAAGCCTGCGGTAGATAAGATAGAGGGAATTCCCCCCGCCATTGCAATAGAACAGAAAGTAAATACCCGTAACCCGCGTTCCACAGTAGGGACGAATACGGAGATATACGATTACCTGCGCCTGCTGTTCTCAAAAATAGGACGTACATACTCCCCCATAAGCGGCAGGGAGGTAAAAAGGGAGAGCGTGAAGGATGTCCTCGATTATATCGCGGGAATGTCCGGAAGCCTGGTATATATTCTGGCCCCTTTCGGCTGGGACGGGACAGAGGAGAAAATGGAAAAATTGCTTTCATTAAAGGATGCCGGTTACGGAAGGGTATTCTCCGGAGGAGAGATACTGCGCCTGGATAATGTTATACAGGATATTACACGCTATTCGGATAAAGAGGTCTATATACTTGTAGACCGTTTTAAGATACCCCCTGAGGATGAAGGCGGGTTTTCCGGCGATGATATGGCCCATATGCAGGATTCGATACAGACCGCTTTCAACGAGGGCAAAGGACATATTAAAACGGTTGTTACAGGTAATGATTATATATACAGGGATTTTTCAAATATCTTTGAAGCGGACGGAATAATATTTGAAGAGCCTTCCGAACTTATGTTCAGTTATAACAATCCCATAGGGGCCTGTCCCGTATGCGGAGGTTACGGAAATATGATAGGAATAGACGAGAGCCTGGTTATTCCCAACAGCTCGCTATCGGTTTACGAGGGAGCCGTCGCATGCTGGCGAGGCGAGACTATGGGTAATTATCTTAAAGAACTGATATATGGCGCAGAAAAATTTGACTTCCCCATACATAAGCCTTATGCCGAACTTACAAAGGAACAGAAGAAGTTACTTTGGGAAGGTAATTCGTATTTTACAGGCATAAACGGGTTTTTCGTAATGGTAGAGAGCATGAAATATAAAATACAATATAAGTATATGCTGGCCAGGTATTCGGGAAAAACCAGATGCAGGGAGTGTGAGGGAAGCAGGCTGCGAAAGGATACAAATTATGTAAGGATAAACGACAGAAACATAAGCGAATTGATGGATATGAGCATCTCCCGTTTAAACCGGTTTTTCAAAGAACTTAAAATCGGAGATTATGAACGTAAGATAGCCGGCAGGGCGATAAAAGAGGTGTGCGACAGGCTGGATTATATCGAAGCCGTGGGTCTTGGTTATCTTACCCTCAACAGGGCCTCCAATACATTGAGCGGCGGGGAGAGCCAGAGGATAAATCTGGTAAGTTCGTTGGGAAGCAGTCTGGTAGGTTCGCTGTATATTCTGGACGAACCGAGCATAGGGTTGCATCCGCGCGATACCGCCAAGCTCATCTCCGTGATAAAGAGCCTGCGGGATATGGGAAATACCGTACTTATAGTAGAACATGACAAAGAGATCATACTCTCGTCCGACGAACTTATAGATATAGGTCCTTATGCCGGAATACATGGAGGCGAAGTAGTATTTCAGGGAGATGTCGGGGAAGGAATAAAAAAACGGCTTGCGAAAGAGGAAGCGGGAACAGAAGCCCGGGAACGTTCTCTTACGATAGAGTATTTATCGGGATTAAAACAGATCGCCCCTCCGGAGCAAAAGAGAGAATGGAATCACTTTATAGAGATAACCGGAGCTATGGAACACAATCTGAAAAATATTACGGTACAGTTCCCGCTGGGAGTAATGACCGCCGTAACGGGGGTAAGCGGTTCGGGGAAATCCTCGCTTGTAGGGGATATACTTTACCCCGCCCTGGGGAAACATTTTCAGCAATTCGGGAACAAGCCGGGAGCTTTCAAGGAGTTAAAAGGAGATCTTTCCCGCATAACTTCGGTTGAGTTCGTAGATCAGAACCCGATAGGTAAAAGCTCCAGATCGAATCCCGTCACTTATCTTAAAATATATGACGACATAAGAAAAATATTTTCGGAACAACCTTATGCAAAACTCAACGGATTAGGGCACTCCCATTTCTCTTTTAATATAGACGGCGGAAGATGTCCGCAATGTCTTGGAGAGGGTATCATTACAATTCCCATGCAATTTATGGCCGATGTACAGATGGTTTGCGAGGAATGCGGCGGAAAGAGGTTTAAAGACACCGTACTGGAAGTTAAATATCATGGAAAGAACATAAACGACGTGCTGAATATGAGCGTGGAAGAAGCTATATCTTTCTTCTCTGCCAGGAAAGAAACGGCTGCAAAGAAAGTCGTTCAGAAACTTAAAGTGCTGGATGACGTCGGACTGGGTTATATCCGGTTGGGACAGAGCAGCAACAGCCTGAGCGGAGGAGAGAGCCAGAGGATAAAGCTGGCTCAATTCCTGAGTAAAGATAGCGGCAAGGCAGGAAAAGGAAGAGAGTCTATTTTCTTTATTTTCGACGAGCCTACGACAGGATTGCATTTCCATGATATAAAAAAACTGCTCAAAGCCTTTAATGCCCTTGTGGATAAAGGACATACTATTTTGGTAGTGGAACATAATACCGATGTGATAGCCGCATCGGACTGGGTAATAGATATGGGACCGGACGGAGGCGACGGAGGCGGCACGGTATGTTTTGCCGGTACGCCGGGAAAACTGGCGGAAATCCGTGAAAATGCTACCGGAGCGGCGCTTGCGGGAAACTGAGCCGGTCGGTCCAGTGCATGTTACATTCCGCTCTCTTTCAGCCTCTCTGCATTTTCCGCTATCTGAAGCTGATCGATAACTTCCTGAATAGCCCCGTCCATAAAAACGGGAAGATTATATGTAGTCCAGTTGATCCTGTGATCGGTAACGCGGCTCTGGGGATAATTATACGTTCTGATCTTTGCGGAGCGGTCTCCGGTGGATACCATTGTCTTGCGTTTTGCGGATATTTCGTTAAGATATTTCTCGTACTCCATATTATAAAGGCGTGTCCTTAGCTCCTGCAACGCCTTATCATAGTTTTTAAGCTGGCTCTTTTCATCCTGGCACTGCACGACTATTCCGGAAGGAATATGTGTAAGGCGGATAGCCGAATAGGTGGTATTAACCGATTGTCCTCCCGGTCCCGACGAACAGAAAGTATCTTTCCTTATATCTTTTTCGTTCAGTTCTATATCGAATTCATCGGCCTCCGGCAATACGGCAACGGAAGCTGCGGAAGTATGCACCCGTCCCTGCGTTTCGGTCTGAGGAACGCGCTGCACGCGATGCACTCCGGACTCGTATTTAAGCACCCCGTATACTCCATCTCCGGAAACTTTGATTATAACCTCTTTAAAACCTCCGGAAGTTCCTTCGCTCTGGCTTGTTACCTCCATCCTCCATCCCCTTCTCTCTATATATTTAGAATACATCCTGAACAAATCCCCGGCAAATATGGAAGCCTCGTCTCCCCCAGCTCCTCCGCGGATCTCTATAATGGCATTCTTACTGTCCTGAGGATCGGCGGGAATAAGCAATAACTTGATCTCCTCCTCCATTTCAGGCAATACATTCTCCAATGCCGCTATCTCTTCTTTAGCCATCTCCCTGAGTTCTTCGTCTTTCTCATTCTGAAGAATCTCCCTGGCAGCTTCGTAATCCCTCACCATCTTTCCGTATTTCTCTCCCGTACTTACAATAGGTGAAAGCTCTTTATACTCTTTATTTAATTGTACGTACTTTTTCATATCATTCATAAGGGACGGATCCGAAATCTGCTCCTGCAATGTGTTGAATTTATCACGAAGGCCTTCGATCTTGGCCAATAAACTGTTATCGCTCATATTTTTTAGCTGCTTTTCCCTGTCATTAATTTTGAATGTGCAAAAATACTCAAATAAATCGAATCCGAAAATTTTATATCTTTGCCCTGTAATTATAAAGAGCAGCGACAAGGAATCCCAACGTTAAGACATTGAAAGTCATTACCAAAATATGCCGGAATATCGCATCCATCCGTTTCCGCAGGTGGAGCAGGAAGTCTTACGCGGTATTTGCAGGAATAAAAAAGAATATCAGTATAGGAAACCTTGCCAAAAGGATAGCAGATAAACTGCTGCCTAAAAATAATACTCTTGAAATTATCGTTCCGCAAGGTTCGCACCTCTCCCTGCAACTGAAATCTATGGAAGAGGTTCTGTCGCAGGAACCATCTGAAATCATATATACGGCTTCAGGCATCTTTTAAATAATTTATTCTGTAAATGTTCTTTTCCTGCTAAAAGGAATGTCCGTTTACGGAGTTTACATATCATTAAAACAATCTCGATGAATATATATGAAAAAGCCCTCGGAGGAGAGGCTCTTACAAAACATGAAATAACCGCGCTTATAAAAGCCGCAGTAATTCCGGATACAAACGGCAACACAGCCGGAAATAACGGTTCCCCACAGGCGGAACCCGCATATAATAAAGAGGAACTGGAAAAAATATACGGTCTTGCACATAATATCACCCGTAAATTTATGGGAAATAAATTTGACAGTTGTTCCATAATAAATGCCAAAAGCGGAAACTGTCCCGAAGACTGTAAATGGTGCGCCCAATCCTCTTACAGTAAAGCCAGAATAGAAATATACCCTCTTATCACAAAACATGAAGCGATAAGACAGGCTTCCTATAACAGTAAACAGGGAATAAAACGTTTTTCTCTTGTTACCAGCGGCCGGAAAGTATCGAAAAAAGAAGTGGATAAAATCTGCGAAATCGTAAAATCCCTCCCGGAAGAGATCATCCCCTGTGTCTCCCTGGGACTTATAGATAAAGAAGATATGCGGAAGCTGCGTGATGCAGGAGTGACAAGATACCATTGCAATATAGAAACCGCTCCGGGATACTTCGGGAATTTATGCACCACACATACGATAGAGGATAAAATGGCTACCATAGATGCGGCACGCGAAGCCGGAATGAGCATCTGCTCAGGAGGAATAATAGGTATGGGCGAGAGTATGGAAGACAGAATAGATATGGCGCTCTTTTTAAGAGATAATAATATCCTCTCTATTCCTATAAATCTGCTTCATCCTATTCCCGGTACGCCGCTTGCGGAACGGCCTCCTATGAGCAGGGAAGAATTTCTGTTATCCGTGAGCCTGTTCAGGATCATAAATCCGAGGGCGTATCTGAGGTTTGCCGGCGGAAGGGCGCTGATAAGCAAAGAAGTACAGGAAAAAGCATTATACATCGGTATAAACTCCGCAATTATGGGGGACCTGCTTACTACCCTTGGTTCCGGAGCGCTCGAAGATATAGAGATGTTCACAAAAGCAGGATATGATTTTTTCAGCAGCGCCTCCGGCAATGATATAGAGAAGCATATATGGCATCCGTATTCCTCTGTGGAGGCCCCCGGCCCTGTATATTTTGCACAAAGCGCAAAAGGAGTGAAGATAAAGATAGCCGATATGCCGTCCCGCCCCGAAAGCCCCGGTACGGAAGATTCCGAAATAAACGAGCAAGGTATATCCGGGACGGAACATGCGGAAACGCCCGGCAGGGAACTTATAGACGGGATGAGTAGCTGGTGGGCGGCAATTCACGGATACAATCATCCGGAACTTAACAAAGCCGCTATTTGTCAGATAGAAAAAATGAGCCATATTATGTTCGGAGGATTTACCCATGCCCCGGCCGGAGAGCTTACACGGCTATTACTGGATTTGCTTCCCGATAACTCCCTGTCGAAAATATTTTATTCCGATTCGGGCAGCGTATCGGTAGAAGTAGCTCTTAAAATGGCGCTTCAATACTGGGTATCGAAGGATGTGAAAGGTAAAGATAAATTCGTCGCCGTAAGGAACGGGTATCACGGAGATACCTGGAACGCAATGAGCGTATGCGATCCGGTAACCGGCATGCACTCTATTTTCGGAAGTTCGCTTCCGGTAAACTTTTTCGCTCCCTCCCCTACGGTAAAATTCCGTTATAAAGGATACGGATATTCAAATGAAAAAATTACCCCCGCACAGGAACAACTGCTAATGGAAAAGGAAAGGCAGGCGCTCGAAAGAGACACGGCCGCTCTGGAGAATATTTTTCGGGAGAACTCAAAACATATAGCGGCTTTCATTATAGAACCGGTAGTACAGGGAGCCGGAGGAATGAAGTTTTATACTCCGGAATATCTCGTTAAAGCCAGAGAGTTGTGTGATAAATATAATATTCTGCTGATATTCGACGAAATAGCCACGGGGTTCGGCCGTACGGGAAGAATGTTCGCTACAGAACATACCGCCGGATATACCGGTAACGGCAGATGTGTTGTTCCCGACATTATGACCATAGGCAAAGGACTTACCGGCGGGTATCTTACTCTTGCTGCCACTATATGTACGGATAAAGTAGCCGGAACAATCTGTAACGGTTATCCCGGAGTATTTATGCACGGACCTACATTTATGGCGAACCCGTTGGCCTGTGCAATCGCCTGCGCTTCCGTAAAAGAGTTGAAAAAAAGCTATAACGGATTGAAAAGAATAAAAGAGATAGAAGAAAAACTCCGGGAAGGCCTTTCCGGAGCAGAAACGCTGAATTCGGTAGAAGAAATCAGATGTCTGGGTGCAATAGGGGTAATCGAGATGAAAGAACCTGTAAATTTAAAAGAGTTACAGCCGCTTTTTACGAATGCGGGTATATGGCTTCGCCCTTTCGGAAAACTGGTATATATGATGCCTCCTTATATAATATCCGACGACGATCTTGAAACCCTTTGCCGGCAAACAGTTAATGTTCTTAAAAGACAGAGGGGATAATATAATGGCACAACCGGAAGACACTCGTTTCGAAAGATATTTTGCCGAAACGGAGAGTTTGAAAAAAAAGGGGATGTACAGGAGTATCCCGCAGATAGAGGGACAGGGAAAATGGATAAAAGAGAGGGATGCCGGAGCCGATACTCCCGCTTTGCTGAATCTTTCTTCAAATGATTACCTGGGATTATTCGACAAAGAAGAACTTGTAAAAGAGTTCCTGGGGGAAACGGAAAACATGCATTTCAGTTCGGCCTCCTCCCGCCTTCTCACCGGGAACAGCAGTTCCCATAACAGACTCGAAGAGTTGCTGTGCAGACTGTTTAACAAAGAGGCGGCGCTCGTATTCAACAGCGGATACCATGCAAATGCAGGAATACTGTCTGCGCTGTGTAATAAAGATTCGCTTATAATCGCCGATAAACTGGTACATGCCAGCATTATAGACGGAATAAGATTATCGGGATGCGACTTTATCAGATACAGGCATAACGATTGCTCACACCTCGAATACATCCTGAAAAAGAAACATGATTATTATAAAAACATCTTTATAGCGACCGAAAGCCTCTTCAGCATGGGCGGCGACGAAGCCCCCCTTAAAGATATTGTAACCCTAAAATCAATGTTCCCTAAAATAATACTTTATGTGGATGAGGCGCACTCTTTCGGAGTATACGGAAAAGGAGGTAATGGACTTTCCTGCGAATACGGTGTTCTGGAAGAAGTTGATATACTGGTTGCCACAATGGGAAAAGCAATCTGTTCGACAGGAGCATTCGCGGTATGCGGAAAAATAATAAGGGATTATCTGGTAAACAAAATGCGCCCTCTTATCTTTTCCACAGCACTGCCCCCTGTAAATATAGAATGGAGCAGCTTTATTATAAATAAACTTCCTAAATTTACAAAGGAAAGAGAAAACCTGAAAAAAATATCGGCCCTATTAAGAAATAATTTAGGATGCAATACGAGCGACAGCCATATTATTCCTTTCGTAACGGGAGATCCGGAAAGCGCCCTGCAATTATCCTCGCGGCTGAAAGAGAGAGGTATTTACGCATTACCGGTACGACCTCCTACGGTTCCTTATGCGGATTCCGGCATAAGACTATCTCTTACAGCTTCAATAACAATATCCGAGACGGAAAATATCGCCCGAACCATTTTAAATATATAAAAACCTGATATATGCAATCACGCTATTTATTACGCATAGACAAACCTAATGATACTCCCGGTGAACTTATAATGTTTTTCGCAGGATGGGGGATGGATGAAAGGCCTTTCCGTCACATAAAAAGCGATACATACGATGTGATAATATTCTATAATTACAAACATCTGTATCTGAACGAATGTATCACGCTTTTATTCAATCTGTTCTGCAATTACCGCCAAATATCGGTCATAGCATGGAGTCTGGGCGTATTGGGGGCCTGCGCCGCTTTTGAAAAATATTTCAATTCAATTAAAAAAGTATGCAGTACGGCGCAGGTAAACAGACTTATGAAGAAAATAGAGAGATGTATAGCAATAAACGGAACTATTTTCCCGATAAGCGGTACATGGGGAATACCGCAGGAGATATTCGAAAAGACAATAGACAATCTTCCGCAGGGGCTTGATAAATTCAATCTCAGGATGTGCGGAAACAAAGCTGTTTATGAACAATATATACTTAACGCGCCTGAAAGAGAGGGAGAGGAAATGAAACAGGAACTAATTTCAATCAAAGAGAATTTCAATATATACAACCCCATAACATGGAATAAGGCCATAATATCATCCGGAGATAATATTTTTCCGGCAAAAAACCAGCGCACGTTCTGGGAAGATTATAAGGAATGTGCAAACAATAACCTTGAAATAAAGGAATTGCATAGCGGACATTATCCTTTTTCCAGATGGAACAAATGGGAGGAGATAATCAATTTTTAAAGTATTTATGTACGAATTAATAAAATCCAGATTCGGGAAAGCCGCAAAATATTACGACAACAATGCCGTTGCGCAAAAAATTATCTCCGACAAACTATTCTCGCTTATAGAGAATACAGTTAAACCGCAAAACATACTGGAAATAGGATGCGGAACGGGCAATCTGAGTAAAAGACTACTGGAACTTTCTCCTGAAAAACTGGTGCTAAACGATATTTGTCCCGGTTATGTTTCCGCACTAGAAAAGAAGCTGGGGCATAAAATAGTCACAGAAAACGGCACGGACGAAATGGGGTGCAGTAATCCGGAAAGCCTGCCGCATATTACCTTTTACTGTAAAAATGCGCAGGAGCTAAATGAAAATGAATTTACCTCTAAATTCAACCTCATAGCATCCGCATCCGCAATACAATGGATGCAAAATCCTTTACGGTTTATCATCGATTGTAAAAAATTAATGGATGACGACGGTATAGCGGCGATAAGCACCTTTGCTCCAGATAATATGTGCGAAGTTACCTCTATATCGGGAAGCGGCCTGAAATACAGCACGCTACAGGAGATAAGAAGCGCCCTTGAAAAACATTACGAAATACTTCACCTGAGTGCCGGAGAAATAACTCTTACATTTAAAGAACCCGTTGATATATTAAGACATATCAAATTAACCGGAACGAACGGAACAAATGCAGCGGGCTGGACAAAACGGGATCTGGAATATTTTACGGAACAATACGGAAACAGATACAGGAGTATTGACGGTTCTTACCCGCTTACATACAAGCCGGTATTTATAATATGCCGCAACCCAGGGAAGAAACAGTTTCTAAATCCTAAAAACAATATATAATGATAATAACCAATATACCGGAATCATCCGTTTCACATAAGGTATTATTTATAAGCGGAATAGATACTAATATAGGAAAGACCTACGCCACAGCGGCTCTTGCGGGGAGTTTCATAAAAGCGGGATATAAAACAATAACCCAGAAAATGATACAGACCGGCTGTACCGGGATTTCAGAAGATATAGAAAAGCACAGGGAACTTATGGGCATACCGCTTCTGGATATAGATAAAAAAGGGATTACATGCCCTGTGGTATTGTCATATCCGGCCTCGCCGCATCTTGCCGCACAGATAGATAATACCGGAATAAATCTTGAAAAAATAGATGAAGCCACAGAACGGCTCTCCCTCGATTACGATATAGTTTTACTGGAGGGAGCCGGGGGACTTATGGTTCCTATATATGCCGGCAATAAAAAGAATTCCCTGGGAGGATACCTCACTATAGATTATATATCGGAAAGAAACTATCCCGTCGTACTTGTTACAAGCGGAAAACTGGGAAGCCTGAACCATACGTTACTGAGTATAGACGCATGTATGCGCAGGGGGATAAAAATAGAGATGATAATATATAATATGTATCCCGACGGCGACGATATAATCACCCGAAGTTCTCTCGAATACCTTAGAAATACCGGAATAGCAGTGGCGGAAATGCAGCGGGCCGACCGGCGAAACATCCCTTAAACGGATTTTATCCAGCAACGACGGCGCATATATGTTTCATGGTCATAGCTCTCCCACACTTTTACAGCCCTTACATTGGTCGCTATCTGCGGATTGGTTATTGCGCATTTTATGTTGTGTCTGCGGAAACTGGCGGCCAGGTTGGCATGATAGATAGCGGACAGTCCTTTTGAGTTCCACGCAGGATTCGAACCTATCATCATAAGGTCTATATTTTTATATTTCCGATATGCCTTGATAAGATGATACCACCCGAAAGGAAAAATTTTTCCTTTCGCTTTCTTCAGCGCCTCGGAAAGCGACGGCAAACATAGCCCGAATGCAGCTATTTCTTCATTTTCATCGATAACCAGACAGGTAAGTTCCGGTTTCAATAATTTGAAATAGGTTCTGCCCGTCCTCATTATCTCCTTCTCGGTAAGAGGTATGAAGTTATGCACCGCGGTAAAGCATTCGTTATATATCCTGAAAAACTTTCTTATCAGTTCGTCCTTGCGTTCTCCCTTGATCGTCCTTATATCCAATAGCCTGAGATTATAACGTTTAAGTAATATATCCGACATTCTGTTAAGCTTTTCCGGCGCTCCCTGCGAAGCATTCAATTTATATTGTATCCAATCTGCCTCTTTCCCGAAACCGAGCTTATCCATAGCCTGAGGATAATAAGGGAAATTGTAGAGACAATTTGAAGGAGGCATATTTTCGAATCCTTCAATCAACATTCCCTGCCGGCCGAGAGTATTATACGCCAGAGGCCCGTGTATCTGCGTCATTCCGTGCGAACGACCCCATTCCGAGGCGGTATCCAGCAATGCTTTCGCAATCTCTATATCATCCTCAAAATCGAACCACCCGAATCTTACTCTTTTAAGATTATAATACTCATTATATCTGGGATTTATAATAGCCTGTATTCTTCCTGCCACTTTTCCGTCTTTATAAGCGAGCCATAGTTTACGGGTGCAATATTCCAAAGCGGGGTCTCCCTCAAGTGTTCTTTTCTGGTCAATATCCATCGTAGGAACGTATACCTTACAATCGCGGTAAAGTTTGTTCTGAAACTGATAAAATATTTTAAACTCCTTTGAATTACTTACCTCTTTTACTGTAACTTGCATTATCGGCTTATTTTTGCCCGGCAAAGTTAGTATTTTTTGCCGAATATCAATTTATTTTTCCATATTAAGAAGATAAGCCAGAGCAGCCTGCGCACAAATACATCCGAACACGGCCGGCAAATATGATATTGTACCTACCTGGCTCTTTTTATTTCGTTCTCCCTCCGACGGTATTATGGCCTCCCTGTCCGGAAGTTCTTCGGAAAAGACCACATTAAACCCTTTGGAAATCCCCAGCTTCCTTAATTTTTTCCGTAATATATAAGCAAGGGGACAATTATATGATTTTGAGAGATCGGCTATCCTTATTTTAGTGGCATCCAACTTCGCTCCGGCCCCCATAGAAGATACATGCGGTATCGAATTATCCCTGCAATATTTAATAAGGGATATTTTAGGAGAAAGGGTATCTATCGCATCCACTACATAATCGATATGCCACTGTTCCTCGTCCTCTCCGATACTTCCGTCAGAAGCAATGCCGAACAGGTCTCCCACGTTTTCCTCATCCAGATATAAAGAAATATTCCTTATCCGCACATTCGCATTTATATCTTTAAGCCTGTCAGCCAGCACCTCGCTTTTCGGCTTGCCCAGCGTACTGTCCAAAGCTATAAGCTGTCTGTTCTTATTGGTGGGATTAACTATATCGGCATCCAATAATACCATACGCCCCACGCCGGCGCGACACAACATCTCGGCCGCATAAGCTCCTACCCCTCCCAGACCTACTATCATTACGGCGGAGTTCCTGAGTTTCTCCACTCCTTCCCCGCCTATCAATATACCTGTCCTTTCCTGCCAGTGCTCCATATTATTTCATCTGTTCATCCGTATCTTTATCCTGCCTCTCAAGCCGCTTGGCTTCATCCCATATTTCATCCATCTCTTCCAGAGTCATATCTTTAAGCGAACGCCCCTGTTTTATGGTATGCTCTTCCAGATATGTAAAACGCTTCCTGAATTTCCCGCATGTAGCTTCAAGTGCGCTGTCGGGATTAAGACCATAAAGCCTCCCGGCATTTATCAGGGAAAAAAGAAGATCTCCGTACTCTTTCTCCGCAAGAGACACATACTCGTATTTATTCATATCCGCACATCCGGAAAGTTTGTTAAGTTCGTCCCTGAATTCCTTTATTTCTTCCTCCACCTTATCCCATACCTGCTCCTTATCCGTCCAGTCAAACCCTACCGCACGTGCTTTATCCTGCATTCTGTATGCCTTTATAATACTCGGCAGAGTGTCGGGAACACCGCTAAGAATGGTTTTATTTCCCCCTCTCTCTTTTGTTTTAAGTTGTTCCCAGTTCTGTACTACCTGTCCCGCATTCTCCACCTGGGTAGTAGAAAATACATGAGGATGCCTGTAAATGAGCTTCTCGCACAATCCGTCTATAACATCAGATATACCGAACGCTCCCTGTTCCTCTCCTATCCTGGCATAAAAAATTATATGCAGTAAAATATCCCCCAGTTCTTTGGAAATATTATACGGGTCTTTATGTAAAATAGCGTCGCTGAGTTCGTAGGTCTCCTCAATAGTGAGCGGTCTCAAACTCTCGGTAGTCTGCTCCCTGTCCCAGGGACACTTCTCCCTAAGTTCGTCCATAATATCCAGGATACGGCCGAATGCCTCTTTTTCCTTGCTTCTATCCTTTTTCATATGCTTTTATAATCAAGTAAATCTAATCATAACCTCCGCCGTAATATCAATACTCTCAACCATGGAAAAGTTACCGTTATTTATAGCCAGTTCAAGCAGTCCGGCGGAATTGAACAACGCTACCGTACAACCGCTGTGAACATCATCGTAAGCATTACATATATTATATATTTTAAGATAAGGCCCCTGTATATAGATCACGAAGTCCGGATCATATTCACGGGACGATTTCCATGTTATATATCCCTGTGCAAAAACTTCCCTCGAAATATTGGTAATGGCGTTTCCGTAGGAATCTATATATATTACACGCCCTATAATCCTGTCTTCTAACACCGAAGGCATGTCGCACCCGGAAAATTTAAGATCACGGGACTCGCCTTCCGCCTCCATCCGTCCTCCTGTAATAAGCTCCGCAGCTTTCACAAACAACCCGCATGCAGAGAACGTAGAGTGTCCGTCTTCCTGCGGCAATTTGTAAGCTTCGGGCAGCAGACCCGTTCCAGGCTCAAACAATAAAGCAAAACGGCCATCGTCGGGAAAAACAAACCAATGCATGTTATATTTTACCGCCACCATGGGATTATTCTCCGAAGGCTCGCTGTTCACCGCTATCAGATGAACAGTTCCGTCCGGAAAACTCTTATAGGAGTTCTTCAGAATAAAACATGCCTGCGGAATATCGAAAGCCTTTACAGAATTGGTCAAATTCACGATTACCGGCTCCCGCAATACACTATATAATTTACCTGTCAGTACGGGAAGATAATAGTCATAATCAGCCCAATCGCTAGTTACGGTTATTAAATTCATGGATTCTTAAAAATACAAGATACAAAGATAAAAATTAATGCCGGGTTTAGCATAAAAGTTTATATATTTGCCGGACATTTGAATTTCAGATCATTTAAACATAAAAAACTTAAAAATGCATAAAAATATTAAATTCATCAGTGCCGACGAAGCCGTAAAATTCGTCAGATCGGGTGACCATATCCATTTCAGCAGTGTAGCAAGTGCTCCTAAAGTACTTATAGACGCTCTTTGCCGCAGAGGCGATAACGGAGAACTCCGGGATGTAAGGATACACCATCTCCATACGGAAGGAGAAGCTCCCTACACCGATGCCAGATACGAAGGTATCTTTTTTCACCAGGCATTCTTCGTAGGAAGCAATACGAGAAAGAGCGTACAGGCTGGATATTCCGATTATATTCCTGTATTCCTGAGTGAGACACAGAAGTTATATCGTTCGGGAACCCTTCCCTGCGACGTGGCTATGATACAGGTTTCTACTCCCGACAAACACGGTTACGTATCTCTCGGAACCTCGGTAGACGCAACCCTTGCCGCAATAGAGTGCGCAAGAGATGTTATTGCAGTAGTAAATAAGAATGTTCCGCGTTCATTCGGAGATGCAATGATCCCGCTCAAAATGATAGACCATTTTGTTGAGTATGACAGTATCCTGGAGCCGGCGCATTTCTCAACCCCTACCGATGTCGAGGCAGCGATAGGAAAACACTGTGCGGAACTTATAGAGGACGGTGCAACCCTTCAGATGGGTATAGGCGCCATTCCTAATGCGGTACTGGCACAACTCGGCAACCACAAGAACCTGGGTATCCATACGGAAATGTTCGCCGACGGAGTTCTTCCGCTCGTAGAAAAAGGTATTATCAACGGAGCCAACAAAGCTATAGACAAAGGGAAAATGGTTTCTACTTTCCTTATGGGATCGCAAACCTGTTATGATTTCATCGACGACAACCCTATGGTAGCCATGATGGACGTAGGATATACAAACGATCCCTGCATCATAGCCAAAAACCCTAAAGTAACGGCTATCAACTCCGCCTTACAGATAGATATTACGGGACAGGTCTGCGCCGACTCCCTGGGTACCAAATTCTACTCCGGCGTAGGCGGCCAGATAGACTTTATATACGGAGCATCCCTTTCACAAGGCGGAAAAGCCATCATAGCGATGCCTTCCTCTACCAACAAGGGCATAAGCAAAATAGCGCCTATCCTCACTCCCGGAGCAGGTGTAGTAACCACAAGGAATCATATCCACTGGTTCGTATCCGAGTACGGAGCGGTAAATCTTTACGGAAAATCGCTGCAGGAAAGGGCCAGGCTGATGATAAGCGTTGCTCATCCCGACAGCCGGGAAGCGCTAGATAAAGCTGCATTCGAAAGATTCGGTTCCCATTTCCATTTTGTTGCAAAATAATAAAGAAAGGCAGTCAAGCATATAAAAACCTAACCCCCGGAAGTCTTTTCCAACTTCCGGGGGTTATTATACCCCAACTGCTGTAACTGCAAGTCCATCAATTAATTGAAAAACCCAACAATTAGTGTTAAAATTTACATCTCCTTGTTTAACAGAAGGTTGCGAAGATTGCCATAGATTTTAATCTTCCTTAGGCTCTATATATATCCAGAAAATAAGCGGTTGGAAAGGACCTATCTGGCCTTTTCCGGCATTAGTGTATCCCAGATCGGAATAGAACATTGTAAAAGCTTTAGCTTCATAATGCTTCATCTCTTTCAAAGCCTTACAAAACCCCCTTATCATTCCGCTGCTTTCCACCATCGTAGATAGTTCTTCCTCGAATTTAATATTGAGCGCCTTATAATCATTTGAAGATTGATATATGCCGTATTTTTTTGCAGTATCGGCAATATTGGTATCGAAAATGAATCCGTCTAGCAGACGGCCTACATATCTTACATTCGCACTGGAATTATTTGCAACGGTATCTTTATCCGATTTTACGAGATTTTTAAAATAAAATCCGTATGAAGTCGTATCCAGTCCCGGATAGTGTATCTTTGCATAAGAAGCCATACTGTCGATCTGGAACTTGACAATATCCTTTACTACATGCTTTAATTTAAAAGTATAGATAGTATTCACGCTTGAAGCCTGGGAACTTGATGAGTATTGCGTTTTAGTGAGCCAGGGAGGTATGATCGCCGTAGCTTCCCCGCCTTTCTTCATCCCCAGCATCATCTCTTCAACGCCGAGATACACATTCCCGTAACCTATTTCATACAGTTTGGGGCCATAATAAGTGGTTTTCGAATAAGTTCCCAGAAACTTAACCAGTTCTACATCATTCGTAGAGGTATAATTCCCGTCCAGCGTTTTAGTGGTATATTCCACATACGCCCCGTTATATCGTTCTACAGCGTCTCCGGCACCTTCGGTACGATTAAGATAAGTCAATCCGCTCGGCATTACGGTTGCCGAAGGATAATATTCTGCTATATAAGCACTCAGAATCCTTTTCTGAATGTCATTGGCACTCTCTTCTTTTTCCCGAGCGCATGAAAGCATTACAAAAGCCGCCAGGGCCGTAACAATCGATATTTTTATTTCTCTCATCATAGGGCGCAAATATACTAATTTTTAACTACGCTTTCTATCCATATTTCAAAAAAAAGAGGCGAAAGTTTAGGAACATTATATACCACGGTATTCCCGTATCCGTATTTGGCTGAAAATAAAATATTACAAACCTCTCCTTTTTTAACTCCCTCCAAACCGTTATTCAATCCCGCCAGCAAACTTTTTTCCCCTAAAATCTTTCTCTGCTGGACACCGTCCGTATTAAAATTATTTTCCTTTGCAACGTCTTTGTTGTTCGTAGCAAAAAGTTCACCTTTGCCGCTGTTACTAAAAATATAAGCCGCAAAATAAAAAATAACGGAATCCCCCCGAACAATCCCGTCTCCTTCTCCTTCCTTAACGATTATGCGGTTGGAACCGCCGTTCCTTATAACCTTGGCATCCTCGCCCAAACCCGTTATATAAGCATCTATATTTTTTTCCTGATCTATAATAGTATTCTCCCTATCCTGTTTAGTACAGGCGCAAATGCAAAAAAAAGAAAAGATTAATATAAGATTTTTCATATCACCCCGTATAACAAAAGATATGCCTATTTTTCTTTTCCGGTAAATTCGGAAACAGATTTTATAAAATACTCTTCAACTCCGGTTATCGGGATATAAATTTTACCTCCGGCAGCATTCTTATGCCCTCCTCCGTTAAAATATTCCCTTGCAAACCTGTTTACGGAAAAAGAACCTTTAGATCGTAAAGAGACCCTTACGAACTTCTTTTCCTGAGTAAATAATGCCGATACGCACATGCCTTTTATCGACAAAGGAAGATTGACGAATCCTTCCGAATCTCCGTCCTGGAAACCGAACTTGTTTTTCTGATCATCGGTGAGTATCATAATTCCAGCCTTGTACTCCGGATACAGTTTCATGTTCTCATACAACATATATCCCATAAGCCTCATGCGTAATTCGTTAAATCCTCCGAAAACTTTCATTTGTATATATTCTTTATCTACACCTGCCTCAAGCAGTTCCCCGGCCATTTTGAAAGTAAGTGCCCTTACGGAATTTGCAAAATTATTAGTATCTGTCATCATGCCGGTATAAAGGGCGTTAGCTATCTCAACGGACAATTTTCTTCCTCCATTAATGTCTTTTATAATCCAATATAAAAACTCGCATGTTGAGGAAGCCCCCGTATCGGAAAACATTATATCAAACTCCGGTTCGGGTTGCGGGTGATGATCTATCATAACTTTTACCGCACCGGAAGCGGATATTAATTTCCCTAACTCCTCTATGCGATTTAAAGAATTAAAATCCATACATATTATCAATGTCGCCCTTCGTATAAAATCTTTAACTTTCTGCGGATTTCTATTATATATTACAATTTCGCCCTTAGGGTCGAGAAATTTTAAAAAATCCGGATAATTATTAGGAACCACGGGCATTACATGTTTGTCTGATTGCCTTAAATAATCCGTCATTCCCATTAAAGATCCTATCGAATCGCCGTCAGGATTTACATGTCCTACAAGCATAATGCACTCTGAATCAGAAAGCATAGCTTTAAGTCTTTTTATATGTTCAACCTTTTCCACTCTTTATTTTTTGATTTTTATTACTGCAAAATTAAAAATATATTGCAAGGGTGGAATATATTTTTTATTTTTGTCAGATAATAAAGAAGAACAAAAACACACATAATCAAATGAAAAAGATATTAACATTTTTTGTACTTCCCGTGCTTATAATTGGCATAGGATATGCTATCTGGACTAGCATTCAGCAGCCCGTAAGGTTTAAAAAAGAGAGGCTCGCAAGGGAAAAAGTAGGTATCCAGAGGCTCAAAGATATTCGTACTCTTCAAGTTGCATTTAAAGGGAAACACGGACATTTTACTTCCAGTATTGATTCCCTTATAGATTATTATAACAACGGACAGATCACGATTATCAAACAGATAGGTTCAATGGACGACTCTCTGGCTGTAGCTCAAAAAAGAGTGAGAAGGGACAGTATAAAGATTGATGTTAAGGACACTCTCCTGAAAAGAACTGATTTCAGAATAAACGAACTGAAAAGCATTCCATTCTCAGGAGGTAAGCCAATTATTATGGAAGCTGTTATCAGACAGGTTTCCGGTGTGGCGGTTCCCCTGTTTGAGGCATGTATGCCTTTTAATGATCTTTTAACGGGAATGGATCGCCAGCTTATAATAAACCTTAATGCAGAAAGAAAAGATATAGGTAGATATCCCGGACTTAAAGTAGGTAGTATAGACGCTCCCAACAATAATGCAGGAAACTGGGAGTAATTTAGTAAACGCCGGTTAATGAGAATCGCAACGTTGCATTTTAACGCTCGCTTCTTAGACAATCAGAGGGTGTCCGACAAGTTTTTTCTTGTTAGACACTTTCTTTTTTATTTTTTGCCCGGTCTTGGTTTATTTTTTATATCTTTAAAGCCCAGTAATTTTTAATATGAATTATTATTACTTAACTGAAAAGTTCACGCTGATCCCGGATATGTTTTTCTCCCGCAGACACTCGGAAGAGGTTATAAGGGAGTCGCATATATTGGATGAGGGCGAAATTGTAAAAGATTGTCAAATAAAATCTTTTCATGCGCATATAGTATATGCGATACCGGAACGGATAATATCCGAAGTAGAATCCGGAGCGCCAGTCTATCCTTTAATAGTATATTTAATAGATCTGTTAAATAGTATCCAGGAATACAATAAGGTGATTTTTTATTATTCCAGGGGACGCAGCATAGCACAGGTTATAATATGCAAAGGCGATAGATTACAGCTTGTGAACTCCTATTCGGCTCCGAATTTCGAAAGTGCGGCATATTTCCTGTTCCTGGCGTTAAAACAGACCATAGTAAATCCCCTGCAAACAAAACTGAGTGTTTGCTGCTATCTTCATCCCGACGAGAAGCAAACTTTGGAAACATATTTTCAGCAGGTGCATATAACCCCTTCCGTAGATCAAAGTATAAATCTGTTATGAGAATTATAGGCGGAACCCTCAAAGGCAAAAATATACTCCCGCCGGCAAACTATAACGCCAGGCCTACGACCGATTTTGCCAAAGAAGGGCTTTTCAATATTCTTACGAATGAATACGATCCGGTAGAGATCTCATTCCTGGATCTTTTTTCCGGAACCGGCAGTATAAGTTTCGAGTTTGCATCACGCGGATGCTGTGATATTATAAGCGTAGAGATGAACCCTAGGCATGCTAAATTCATAAGGCAGGTAGCCACGGCATATAAAATAAAAGGGATGCAGATTGTAAGGCACAACGTTTTTGATTTTATAGAAATTTGTAAAAGAAAATTCGATATTGTATTCGCAGACCCGCCCTACAACATAGAAGGACTGGATTCTATTCCCGACAAAATATATGATAAAGAGATAGTGGCACCGGGAGGATACCTTATACTCGAACATCCGGGCAATTACAACTTTGAAAGGCACAAATATTTTGTAAAAGAGAAGAAGTACGGGAACGTACATTTTTCTTTTTTCAGAAAAGAAGAATAATAACCCAAATTTTTTTGGAGAATTAAAAATTATCCATATCTTTGCAATCCCAAAACGGGGAAACGTTCTTAGGAACATAAGAAACGGTGCGGTAGTTCAGCCTGGTTAGAATACATGCCTGTCACGCATGGGGTCGCGGGTTCGAGTCCCGTCCGCACCGCGAAAAGCCTTAGTAATCAATTGATTATTAAGGCTTTTTCTGTATTGCAAATCCAGTTTTACCCTTCTCGAAACTATGGGTAACTACGGCTCAGTTTAAAAATCTTGCTGTAAATTCTTTCGAATAGCGGGCTACCTCTGTCACTAAATCTTAAAAGACACAAAAAAAATAATAACAGATTCGTTTCTATCTGAATTTTTGTATAATATTCTAATATTTTTCGTTTGCACCCGAAAGATTCTCGCGATTTAATCTTAGCTCGTAACTCTTTCAGCCTATCCGCCGGTACACTTGCACATCCTGCCATAAAAAATAAAATTAATAAGTATTTAAAATGAGATTAATAAATTCAAAACAGTTTCTTATAGAGTATTAATTTTACAAACATTCTTTCTAAACTTTCTGATTCCGATATAGGCCACACCGCAAATGAGAATAAGAATGATAACATATTTGATATAAACCAGAAGAGCAGACGCATCCACAGCGCTTTTATCCAGAACAACATTATCCCCTCCGCCTGCGTTTTCTCTGATAAACCCGGCAAGAGCCATCCATTCGGAAACTTCGGTATATTCTCCGTTATCCGTTTTTCGCCCGATTATATGCTTGTTGAAATCATCTATAGGTACACCGTGTTCATCTTTAGGAATAGCAGAGAGCAGAGAATAGGATTCGCTTTTCAGCAATCCTATAAGCATTGCAGTATACATCCCCGTTACTACGGGATATAATTTATTTTTCACAACGGGAATACCGTTTATTTTTACCCCGGTAACCCTGGTGAAAGGAATCCTGTATCTGTTATAAGTGAATTCCAATCCGTTGAAAAATAACCTTACATCCTCCATCCGTGGAGCGACGGTGGCAACCATCTCGCAAACATCTATAAGTTCTTCTCCGTAAATCCAGGCTAATACCAAAGGATACCCGGCTTTTCCATCTGAGGCTTTTCCCAGAGAAAGAACATTAAAGACGTCATTATACGTAACATACCCTTTTGCCAGGGTATTTCTTATCACTCCTGCAGGTACGATCGTCACCAGATTCGTTCCGTCCAGTCCCGGCACATATTTTAATGCGGCATATCTATAACTTTTTGCAATAAGGAGTCCCAGATCCATATTTCCGGCACGATCTAACGTAGCATCGTAATCTCTGTTTATTACGCCTATCGTATCGAAAGGAGATATCCCGTAATCTCCGTAAAATATATCATTGATCTTGTGTGCAATAGTATCTATCCATGATTGTATTGCAGTATCGGGAGTTATATCCCTTGTAATAGGCAGCAGTTCATATGAAATAAGGACTCCCTTCTCAAGAACCATTTTTCCCAACATACAATTATAGCCTCCCGAAGAGCCGATTACAGTATTATTTATAATAAAAGGAGTATAAAGATACTCATGGTCGTGCCCGCTTATTATAACATCTATCAAAGGTATCTCCATAGCTATTCTCCCGTCCTGACTTTTCTCCCGGAGTTTGCTGTTCGCATAAATAAGCTCTTTATCGGCAAGATCCATTGCTATCCTGCCGCTCCCGGTCTTTATAGGATATTTTCTGTTTTTCCTGCCTTTGATATAAGTGCTGTCCAGCAACTTTCCGTCACCGTAAAGTGTACCGCCGTGAGATACCGCAATTATAAAATCCGCACCCATACTCTTTAGGTATTCTGCCTCTCTTTTCGCCGCTTCTATCGGGGAACAGAAATCCAGACCCTCTTTTTTCGCAATTACCGAATAGGCATGCTCTCCCATAAGCCCCATAATCCCTATCTTCATACCGTTCCGCTCTATAATAATGCTGTTCCTTACTCCGGCAATATTAAACGACGTATCCAGGGAGCTGTTCTTATAAGGTTTTAAATTCGCCGACAATATATAAGGAAATTTACAGAAAGAAGTGTCCCCCTTACCATAAGCGCATTTTATCATCCTGGCCAGGCCGTCCGCACCGTAATCGAAATCATGGTTTCCGAAAGTATATGCATCATACCCCATGCGTGCAAATGTCCGAAGTTCAAACGCCTCGTCAAGATATACGGAATGGAAAATAGTTCCCATAGCCATATCTCCGGCATCAACAAGAACAAGAGCCGATCCCTCTTTTTCAGCCTTTTCCCGCTCCTTTTTTATAAGAGTAGCCAGACGCGAATATCCGCCGGCTATATTTACCGTATCTCCGTCTTTTACAAGGTGGGACTCGTAAGGAAGAGTACGCGGATTAGCATTCGAATGTATATCGTTGGTAAAAAGTATAGTCAGACGTTTGCCGTTATTGGATTTCCCGGCAATCTCAGAAGTATCCGCTATGATTACATTGCGGCAGGCAAACAAATTCCCGACCGGTAATAACCAGACTATAAAATACAATATCAATACATTGTATCCCAAATGTTTTAGATTCTTCATAACGGAACTTACATTAAGACCTGGAATTAAACAGGATCAAATATATTTTGCCATTTCAAGTGCAATCTCCCTCGCTTTCTCTCCGGCAGTAACCGCAAAATTAGCAGTTTTATCTGCAAATATTATTCCCCTGGAAGAATTCACAAGCAACCCGCAATGAGAATTCAGCCCGTATCTTGCGACTTCTTCTACGGTTCCACCCTGCGCCCCCACCCCCGGAACAAGAAAAAAATGTTCGGGACAATATTTCCTTATTTCCGCCAGTTTTTCCGGACGGGTGGCCCCCACTACGAACATCGTATTATCTTTTGTTCCCCACGTCATTGCCTCTCTTATAACTTTCTCATAAAGCGGCATCCCCCCTACGGAAAGTTGTTCAAAGTCATTAGCGCCGGGGTTAGAGGTAAGAGCCAATACTATGGCCCATTTCCCTGCATAATCCATAAAAGGCTTTACGGAATCCCCTCCCATATATGGAGCCAGGGTTACGGCATCACAATTCATAGTTTCATAAAAACACTTTGCATACCTTTTTGCCGTATTTCCTATATCGCCTCTTTTTGCATCGGCGATTATCAATATATCGGGATAATGCTTTTTTATATAATCCGCAGTCATTTCAAACTGCATCCACCCTTTTACCCCTTCCGCCTCATAAAAAGCGGTATTCGGTTTATACGCCACGGCATATGGAGCCGTAGCATCGATTATAGCCCTGTTAAACTCAAAAACGGAAAACTCTTTTCCTTTAAGACAATCAGGAAAAAGTGCGGGATCGGAATCCAATCCCACACATAAAAAACTCTTTTTCCCCTTTATCCGTTCGTATAACTGAGAATAATTCATTCCGCTAATAATATTTGTAGAATAAAGCTATGGATTCCATTCCCTTATAGAGCTGACTCAGCAGATAACTCTCATTAGGGGAGTGTATCGTATCCCTTTCAAGTCCGAATCCCATAAGTAGCGGATTAACATTAAGAATATTCTGAAGATCGGCAAGTACCGGAATACTTCCTCCGCCGCGACTTGGAACCGGATCTGTACCGTACACCTCTCCGATAGCTTTTGCCGCTGCTTTGTACGCATCAGAAGATATAGGCATCAGGAAACCGTTCCCGCCATGATGCGGAGTAACTTTTACTTTTACCGACTCCGGCGCTATCGCAAGAAAATGTTTTTCAAACAGCTTTGCTATTTTATTACAATCCTGGTTGGGAACAAGACGCATGGATATTTTGGCGTAGGCAACGGACGGCAGCACAGTTTTAGCGCCTTCTCCGGTATAACCGCCCCAGATGCCATTCACATCCAGACACGGACGAATACCTGTCCTCTCAAGGGTAGAATATCCCTCTTCTCCTTTAACCTGCGCAATATCAATCGAATGTTTAAACTCTTCTATATCGAACGGAGCCTTACCGAGCATCTCCCTGTCCTCTTTGCTCAATTCCACCACATCGTCATAAAACCCTTTTACGGTAATATGCCCCTTTTCGTCGATTAACGAAGCTATCATTTCGCATAATGCATTTATAGGATTATGCACCGCACCGCCGTAATGTCCGCTGTGCAGGTCTTTGTCCGGCCCCTTAACTTCGACCTCCAGATAAGCAAGACCGCGCATTCCACAGTTAATGCTCGGAACTTTCTCCGAGATCATGGTAGTATCCGAAACCAGAATTACATCGCATGCAAGCATCTGTTTATTCTCTTTCGCCCATGCCGCCAGCGAAGGGGAACCTATCTCTTCTTCGCCTTCCAGAATAAATTTTATATTATGACGGAGTTTACCCTCTTTCACCAGATACTCAAATGCTTTGATATGCATAAAAAGCTGTCCCTTATCATCATTGGCCCCGCGGGCGTAAATTGCACCGTCCCTGATCTCAGGTTCGAACGGCTGGGATTTCCATAAATGAACAGGATCTACAGGTTGTACGTCATAATGCCCGTACACCAAAACGGTAGGCAGTTTAGGATCAACTATCTTCTGCCCGAAAACCACAGGATGTCCCGCCGTCTGGTACACAGCAGCGCTATCGGCACCGGCAGCCAGCAGTAGTCCGACTAATTTATCCGCACATTTTACCATATCGCCTTTATTCGCTTCCAGTGAACTTATACTTGGAATTCTAAGCAGTTCAAACAGTTCGTCAAGGAACCTCTCATCGTTTTTCTGTATATACTCTTTCATTATCTTATATATATTTTAGTGTCAATCTGTCAAAGATAATAAAATTTTTTATTTTTGTCCCATAATATTATCCTCTTATACCGATAATCAAAATAACAGTAAAATGAATCCGGAAAAAGCCGTCGAATGCCATCCCCTGAAACCTTTCCTGCCTCCGGGAGCATACATCCTTATGCTGGGAAGTTTCCCTCCTAAACGGGAAAAGTGGAGCATGGATTTTTTTTATCCTAATTTTCAGAATGATATGTGGAGGATAATGGGTCATATTTTCTTCTCCGACAAAAATCATTTCATCGATACGAATCCGGAAACCGTTGCAGTCGGATTACGCCGCTTCGACTACCCGAAAATAGTGGAGTTCTGCACCGAAAAAGGCATAGCCCTATACGATACGGCCCGTGCCGTACGAAGACTGAAAGATAACGCCTCCGATAAATTCCTGGAAATTGCCGAAGCTACCGATATTTCAGCACTGCTGGCCCGCCTTCCTGAATGCCGTATAATTATTACTACAGGAGAAAAAGCCACCCGTACGCTTACGGAAACAATGAAATGCGGAGAACCCAAAACGGGCGCATGTACAAAGTTCGTACATAACGCCCGCGAATATCTATTTTACAGAATGCCTTCCTCCTCCCGCGCCTATCCTATGTCTGTGGAGAAAAAAGCTGCGATCTACTCCCGTGCACTGTTGCGGGAGACCTCTATTGTTTCATTATAAGCGTACCGGTAAATTTGGCAACTTTCTCTTTTGCATAAGGCAGTTTTACAGTAAGACTTTTTCTGGACGCTCCCGGAGTTTCATACATTGCATCCAGCATAATAGCTTCGCATATAGAGCGCAGTCCGCGTGCTCCCAAATTATATTCTATGGCAGTATCCGCTATAAAATCAAGTACCTCGTTATCTATCCGCAGTTTTATCCCGTCCAGTTCGAATAATCTTTCGTACTGTTTTACAAGGGCATTCTTAGGTTTAATAAGAATATCCAGCAACGCCTCTTTATTAAGGGGATGCAAATAAGTAATCACGGGCAGACGCCCTATAATCTCAGGAATAAGTCCGTAGGCCTTCAGATCCTGCGGAGCTACATATCTTAACAGCTCTTTCTTATTTATATTCCCGCTCTTTTTCTCAGCTCCGTATCCTATAACCTGGGTATTGAGTCTCTGCGCTATCTTCCTCTCTATTCCCTCGAAAGCCCCGCCGCAAATGAAAAGTATATTTGTCGTATCGACAGCTATCATAGCCTGTTCCGGATGCTTGCGCCCGCCTTTAGGAGGCACATTAACTACGTTCCCCTCCAGCAGTTTAAGCATGGCCTGCTGCACTCCTTCTCCCGACACATCCCTTGTAATAGAAGGATTATCGCTTTTACGGGCGATCTTATCTATTTCATCTATAAATACTATCCCCCTCTGCGCCCTCTCTACGTCATAATCCGCATCCTGGAGCAATCTTACCAGAATACTCTCCACATCTTCTCCTACATAACCCGCCTCCGTCAGCACGGTTGCATCTACTATTGCAAACGGTACGTTGAGCATTCTGGCAATACTCTTTGCCAATAAGGTTTTACCTGTTCCCGTAGGCCCTACAAGCAGGATATTGGATTTTTCCAGATCCATATCCTCATCTTTTTTAGCCAGTACATGATTGATTCTTTTATAATGATTATAAACGGCTACCGCCAGGAACTTTTTAGCCTCGTCCTGTCCTATAACATAATTATCGAGGAACTCCGTGATCTCTTTAGGTTTTAACAATTTAAGGGCTTTAGCCACCCCTCTCTCCTTCCCTCTCCTTTTTGCAAGCTCTTCCTTAAAATATTCGCCGGCCCGTTCAACGCACTCATTACAGATAAGATGTCCGAACTCTCCTCCTATCAAAAGATTATCTGCCTCAAGGCTCGTTCTTCCGCAAAAAGAGCAGAACTCCAGATTCTCATATTTATTCTTCCTCATTATCCTTATTTCTTATGTTCGCGCGAACCTTTCGTAAGTATTTCATCAATCATCCCGTAATCCAGAGCTTCTTTTGCGGTCATCCAGTAATCCCTGTCGCCGTCTGCATATATCTGTTCCAGAGACTTGCCGGAATGCTGCGCTATTATCTCATACAACTCTTTTTTCAACTTTACAATCTCCCTGGCCGTAATCTCAATATCGGAAGCCTGTCCCTCCGCTCCGCCCATAGGCTGGTGTATCATAACCCTGGAATGAGGTAAAGCGCTCCTTTTTCCTTTTTGCCCGGAGGCCAGCAAGACCGAGGCCATAGAAGCCGCCACACCGGTGCAGATAGTAGCTACATCCGAAGATATTAACTGTATGGTATCGTAAATACCGAGTCCGGCATATACGCTTCCTCCCGGCGAATTCACATATAACTGTATATCGGAAGTGGAATCGGTCGAGTCCAGGAACAGCAGTTGTGCCTGGACTATATTGGCCACATCATCGGAAATAGGAACCCCAAGGAAAATAATCCTGTCCATCATCAATCGGGAAAACACATCCATAACCGCAACATTATATTGCCTTTCCTCTATGATTGAAGGGTTTATATAGGCTGATCTCACACTACCGGCCGAATATGCCGAACTTAGTGTCTGAAACCTGTGTAATGCAAGAGAACTTATCCCCAGATGTCCCTTTGCAAATTTTTCAAATTCAGATGTCATATTGTATATATATTAATGAGGCATAGGCCGGATATAAAATATTTTCCGGAAATATACTATCAGTTCGTCTTCCTCTGAAGTTCTTCAATAGAAATATCTTTTTTATCGAGAGTCACGACACCTTTAACATAAGCAAGAACCTTATCTTCCTCTGTTTTCTCATATATCCTTCTTCCCTCTTTTTCATTAGAAAGAATAGATTCGGCATATTTTACAAGCTGTTCTTCAGGCACATCGTTAAGACCGTACATTGCAAACTGGTATTTAGCAACCTTCTTTGCGGCTTCGACAAGATCTTCCCTTCCGATCTCTATTTTATTCTCACGCATAATATACTGGCGGATCATCTGCCAGCGGAAATCTTTAAGGAACAATGCAAAATCCTTTTCTATCTCTTCCATTGTAAACTTACCTTCATTAACGGTATATAACCATTTTTTCAGGAACTTCTCCGGAAGTTGTATGCCTGTCTTGCCCAGAAGATACTCCCTGGCATCAAGCATAAAACGGTAATCGCTCTCCTGAGCATATTCCGCGGCGATCCTCTCCTCTATTTTAGCATCGAATTCAGCCTCCGATTTAACATTATCTTTACCGAACAACCTGTCGTAGAGATCCTGGTTCTGTTCAGCCTCAACAAAAGTCTTGACTTCTTTAATTGTAACGGTATAGTTCGGATCAATACCGGCCAGTTCCTCTTTCTTGAGTTTAAGGAGGGCAGCCCTGTCGGTCTCATTCGCAAAAGCTTTATTTACGTCGATCTCAATAGAATCACCGGCTTTTTTACCTATGAATTTTTTCTTAATGGTCTTATTTTCAATCTGTCTTAGAGTAATATACGTTCCCTCTATCTTTGTCTCGCCCTGCACCAGATCCGCTATTATAAAATTCTCGTCGTCTTTAATCTCATCCGTATTCTCCAGCTTACCGAACTGTTTAAGCATATTGGACTTATATGAATCTTTGGCCTCTTGAGAAACAGGTGCATTATAGAAAACTATTTTATCTTCACCGGATAATGTAAATTTAACCTCAGGAGCAAGCGCCATATCAAATACGAACTCATAATCCTGGTCATTCTCCCAATCTATCTTTTTCTGCAACTCCTCATTAGGAAGCGGCTCGCCGAGAATATTAAGCCTGTTTTCAGTAATATAGTTGTTAATGCTCTCAGATATAAGAGAATTTACGGATTCTACCAAAGCAGAAACGCCATGCATCTTTTCTATAAGCGACATAGGAGCCATTCCTTTGCGGAACCCCCTTATATCCGCTTTCTTGCGGTATTCATTCAGTGCTTTTTTCTTTTTCTCCTGAGCATCAACTTTCTCGATATTAATGTTTAACTGACACGTTAAATCATCAACTTTTACTTGTTCAATTTTCATATATGTTTATAATTTCTAAATTCAAGGTATATAACGGCTTGTATGCCGTAATCACAGGTCTGTCCTCGCAAAACACAAGACATGCACGATTCATATAATATTAATCCAATATCTAACTATTTATCAACCAGTTAAAACAAATCCGAAAAATAGTTTGCAAAGATACGCAATTTCCGTCAAATTAACAAGAACAGTAGTGTCCGGCATTAAAAACAAAAAAGAGCCTTCCGAAAAATATCTTTTCAAAAAGCTCTCTTTTTGTGCGGGCAAAGGGACTCGAACCCCCACGCCTCTCGGCACCAGATCCTAAGTCTGGCGCGGCTACCAATTACGCCATGCCCGCCTGTTTGCGATTGGGATTGCAAATGTAGACATTATTTTCTATTATGCAAAAATATTTTTGCATTTGTAAATATATAAAATCATCATCTAATGACAGCTAGGTATTTAACGATATTTATTTTTTGTAAAATATCATTAGGAGAACTGAAAACTCCCGCAGTGAAAAAACTTAACGAAGAACTGCCTGACAACAAATTAAGTAAATTCCAAGAGTCAGGCAGCTTCTACATGGTGAAAAATTCGCCTCTAGATTTCTTTCCCGAACAACACACAGGCCCAATTATCAAGAATCAGGCTGCGTAAAACAAACATATTATGCCTTCTCCCCTCCTCACACAAAAGCGGAATATCCTCCGAATAGAATCCGCTTACTGCAAGTATCCCTCCGAAACGCAATCCCCTCGAATAAGTAGACATATCTTCAATCAGTATATTCCTGTTTATATTAGCCAGAATAAGTTCATATTTACCGGCCTGTATAAGAGAAGCATCCCCCGACAATATACGTACGGCGCCGCCAAGCCGGTTCCTGCGGGCGTTCTCTTTAGCCGAATTGACGGCCGTAATATCTATATCCACGGCATGCACCGGCCTCTTCGCTCTCATTTTGGCGGCAAGCAAGGCAAGCACGCCCGTGCCGGTTCCCATATCGAGTATCTGTTTGTTCCTTATGCTTTTCCATCCGTATCCCGACAAATCCTCTCCGCCCTCCCCGTTCAGCAAGAGCAACGCCTTTACCATGAGGGCCGTCGTCTGATGATGTCCCGTGCCGAAAGCCATATCGGGATCTATTCTTATATTATATTTTGTAAGCGGCATTTTATGAAAAGAGGCCTTCACCGTTACTATATCATCTATAATAATAGGCTCAAAATCAGCTTCCCAAATCGCATTCCAGTTCTGCTCTTTAATAAGATTAACCGTATAAGATATTCGCACTCCGTCAATTCCCGAATAACCATCCGCTATACACTTCAAATGAAGTTGCGAATAAAACTCTTTTTTGATATAGGCTTTAAGGCAAGGTTCTTCGGTGGCAAAACTCTCAAATCCTATCCCGCTCGTCTCCGCAATAATGCACTCGGCGATCCCTTCATTAAAAGGGTATATTTCGAAAGTAACTTCAATATAATCCATAGGCATCCGCCCGTTATTCTTTAAATGCTGCGGCAATACCTATAAAATCTTCCGCTTTAAGCGAAGCCCCCCCTATAAGCCCGCCATCTATATCCTTTTGCGCAAATAATTCAGGAGCATTCGAAGGCTTACAGCTTCCCCCGTAAAGAACAGATATTTCATCCGAAAGCGCACCGAATTTTCCGGCAAGACATTTACGGATAAATTCATGCATCTGCTGAGCCTGCTCCGATGTTGCCGTTTTCCCGGTCCCGATAGCCCACACCGGCTCATAAGCTATTACTATTTTTGACATTTTATCGGGATCAAGACCGTACAGCACCTCTTTAATCTGACTTCCGACAACATCAAAATGTTTGCCGGCCTCCCTTTCCGCCAGCTTTTCTCCCACGCAATATATAGGGTTTATACCGTTTTCCAGCGCAATCCCTATTTTTTTTACCAGCACTTCATTGGTCTCCCCATAATATTCGCGTCTTTCCGAATGGCCGAGAATCACATATTCCGAATTCAAAGATAAGAGCATTTCCGCGGAAACCTCTCCCGTATATGCCCCCCGCTCATGATCCGCGCAATTCTGCGCTGCCAGAGAAACCGGAAAGTCGTTTATCACAGCGGCTACCGGCGCAAGATGTGTAAAAGGAGGAGCAACTATAAGCTTGACGCCCTGCGGAACATCGCCTAAACGTGAGACAATACCTTCGGCCAACTTTATGCCTTCGGCAACAGTAGTATTCATCTTCCAGTTTCCTGCAACAATTTTTTTTCTCATAACCTATAACTATTATTTTGTATTTTGAAATGCAAAGATACTCTTTTGTATAAGGATAAACAAACAAAAAGGCGGTATAAAAAGATCCCGTACCAAACAGCACCTTTATTAACACCGCCTTCAAACACTAAAAAACACTCGGGGCTTACTTTTTCCCCCTCTCAAACAAAACCCTTACCGCTTTGGCAAGCCTTTTTATTCCCTCTTCTATTCCCTCATCATCCATAAATGAGAAATTAACCCTCATTGTATTCTGTCCGCCTCCGTCACAGAAGAACGCTTCTCCTATAACAAACGCCACATTTTCTTTTATAGCAAGGTCAAACAATTCTTTCGTATCATAACCTTCAGGCAAAGTTATGAAAAGGAACAATCCCCCGTCAGGTTTAGTCCACCGTACCCCTTCCGGCATATATTTCTCAAGGCTGTTAAGCATTACATCCCTTTTCCTTCGGTAAAGCCCAACCGTTTTTGCCAGATTTTTCTCGAATAATCCGCTTTGCATATATTTTGCGGCTACAGCCTGGTCGAAAGTAGGAGAACACAAATCCGCGGATTGTTTGGCAAGATTGTATCTGAAAACGATATCTTTAGGCGCTATTACCCATCCCAGTCTGAATCCAGGGACAAATGTCTTTGAGAACGTGCCGAGCATAACAGTACGCTCCGGAGCCATAGAAGCGATAAGAGGCTGATGCTCTCCCTCAAAACGTATCTCCCTGTAAGGACTGTCCTCTATAATTATAAGATCATACTTACGCGCAATCTTAACCACATACTCCCTTTGAGCTACGTCCATAGTTACGCCGGAAGGGTTCTGGAAATCCGGAATCGCATAAATGAATTTAGGCTTCTTTCCGGTAGCGCATAAAGCCCTTACCACAACTTCCAGCTCATCGTCCTTTTCTGCTCCTATGATATTGGCCTGATACGAAGAAAAAGCCTGCAATGCTCCCAGATAAGAAGGCAGACCGCATACAACGGTATCGCCCGGATCTATAAATATCCTTCCAGTAAGGTCTATAGCCTGTTGCGAAGCAGTCATCATTATAATATTATCCTTATCAATATCCATCCCCTGGGCAATATAACGTTTTGCGATCTCCTCTCTTAAAACGGCATTACCGTCCGTACCGCCGTACTGAAGCGCTTTAGCTCCCTGCTCTTCAAGCACCTCGTTCATCATTTTTCTCAAGTCTTCGATAGGAAACGTTTCCGGATTAGGGAATCCTCCGGCAAAAGAGATAATTCCGGGTTGATTCACGATATTCAATAAAGCCCTTATCGGAGAAGGCTTCATACATTTAGCGTTCTTTGACAAAAAGTCATTAATATTTAAGGCCATGATATATTTTTTAATTGTTTTTAAAAGAAAAAGCATACAAATATAATAAATTATTAACAAAATCAACTTAAAAATTCATTATTTTAATATATTTACGAATTATAATTATTACCCGTAGCGTAAACGTTATTAAATAAGACATAAATAAAATGAAAATTTCACGGCAAAGCAGGATACGATGCGCTTTTAACCGTTTTCATGCAACCTAAAAGGGCTTATTATCCGTTCTTCAAACATTTACAAATCATTTATGTTATAATCATAAAACCCTATATTAATATGCTGACTCATTTCTTAAATTTACTGGCTACTATTATAAGCGTGACAAGCCTCCTGATTGTCACCTACGGAGCACTGATAGGTATAATATCATTTCTGAAAAATGAGTTCGAACGATTCACAGGCAATTATTCTACCACTAACATCCGGAAACTCAGAGCCGTATTCGGAACTTACCTGCTGCTGGGACTGGAATTCCTTATAGCATCGGATATTTTAAAAACAGTATTGGAACCAACGTTGAACGAACTGGCGATTTTAGGAGGAATAGTGATTTTAAGAACGATTCTGTCCGTTTTCCTTAATAAAGAGATCAAGGAACTGGAGGTTGAAGAGAAATAGAGCTTTAAAAATATAAAAACGATAAAGGCGTCCGGAGATTTTTCCGGACACCATCCGAATTTTCAAAAAGGACAGCACAAACTGAAACTACAATGCTCTTAACTCTTTCACAAACTCATCCGTAGTATAAACTTTCTCTGCCAGAAGGGTGAAATTAATCCTTGCTGCCTGATCCGCATCCATGCCAGGCAGCTTGGCCGAGGCTGTGGCATTAAAGATAACGGCTGCTTCAAAGCCCCTCTCCTGTAATTCCCGCAAATGAGATTCGGCGCACAGGTTCCCGGACATACCGCAAACCACCACTTTATTAATACCTCTTTTCCTTAACTGGAGTATCAGATCGTTGTTTTCCGGTCCGTATAATTTATGAGGAGCGGTCACTATCACTCTCTCTCCGTCATTTATATAAGGTTTGTAGATTTCCAGCCAGTCCGCGCCGGAACCTTCGAGACCTTCGCCTGTAAGTTGTCCTTTACGTTCGAACATCCCGGTCGTATGCATCAGTTTCTCAATAGGGCCTTCGAACAACCATTTATGGTCATGTTCGTAATAATAATGAGGCGATACGAATACCAGCATATCTTTTTCCGCTGCCGCCTTAAATATTTCCAGCAGATTCTCCACTGTTCCGTTTTTGGTTATGTTTTCGCCAAAAGCGCCCCAGCCCAATCCTTTTTCACTAAGAAAATCATTTTGCGGATCAGTCATTACTACCGCAGTATGTTTGTCAATGACAAACGGCGTTTCAATACCTTTCATACGTTAAAAATTTTTCAAGGCTTCCGCCTCGGTTTATAAAAAAATTTCAGAGCGATATTAGTCGCTTTGCTCTTTCATGAGCGTTTTTGATTACTACTATATTATTAATTGTAAACGCTTGAAGATTTAACGGCTAAACTTTCAAGCAGGCTTTGCATTTTTTCAATAACAGGATTATCCTGCATATTATAATTTACAGCCATTTGTTTCATTTGCGGGAAAGTAACCCATACACTGCCGTTTTTATCTTCCCACACGGATATTTTAAGCGGCAACTCAATAGAAATACTCGGATTGTCCTGCATCAGTTTCGTACCCACTTTCGGAGAGCCGAAAACAATAACCTCGTTCGGTAGCAGCTTCAATCCGACTTCTTCGGCATTTTTACCGTGATCGAATATTGCAAATACAGGAATACCTGCCGCCTTTATATTCTGCTCAAGACGCGCCATTGTTTCCGGAACGCTGAACTGACTTTCGTAAGTGTACAGCAGGGTATCGTTAGCTCCTGTACCCATTTTACCATTATCGAATGAAGCCGCAATCCTGCGGGCCAGATTCGTCAGATCTACCCCTTCCTTATTTGCCAGCAAAGTAACACATACCAGTTCTAACGGATCGGTAAAGCGACTCAGGAATGCGGAATGTCCGGGAGCATTGCCTTTAATATCCATAAGCCCGTTGTGTTTATAAAACTGCCAGCCGGCCATGGCAGGTACTATTTTTCCGTTAGCCAGTTTAGTCGGACCGTAAATCAGAGCCCGGTTCTCCGGTTTGGCTATCAGCAGGTTTCCTGCCAGGGCAATATCCCAATGGCTCACATTTTCAGCGGATGCCCATATATCGGAGAAGCCTTTCATTGCCGCTCCGTTCAGCGTAGCCGCCCTTACCAATTTACCCTCTTTATCCCGATACCCGGCGGTGGTTTCGGCTGCATTGATATACTCTTTATTGCTTTTAAACAACTGGTGTACGTTTCCAGGAACTACCTTCTCCTGTTTAACGTCCGGCAAATCCTCTCCGAAATATGTCTCGGTCAGCCCGATATAATCTATCTGGTTTTTCTTTACGAAATCTTTATAAGACATTTTTGAGACCGCTTCGATTACCGAAGAGAGCAACAGAAAGTTCGTTGCGCTCTGTTTAACATCCGTTCCAGGTTTAAAAGCCAGCGGAACGTCTTCAACGGTAAGGATCAACTCCTCCGGCTTATAGGCTTTTGATACGTCGAAACCTTTCCGGTCGCGATAGTCTGCAATTCCTGTGGCATGTTGCATCAATTCGAATACGGTGATGTTTTTCCATGTATCGGGAATATTTTTCAGATATTTGCCGATAGGTGCATAAATATCCAGCTTACCTTTTTCATAAAGCTGCATTGCAGCCACAGCGGCAAATCCCTGCGAGATAGGACCGACAGGCCAAAGGGTTTTAACCGATGCCAGGTCTCCGTTCTCGATGTCCGTTACTCCGTATCCCACTACGCGCGGTATGTAAGGAGCCTGCACAATAGCCAGTGTCATACCGGGAATTCCATGTTCTTCCATAAACTCATAAACCATCTGATCGATGGATTTACCCTGATAGGCAACCTGCACGTCGCCCCTTCCGCCTTTTGGTAACTGATTTGCGTACTTTTTCATACTCAACTCTCCGTTTTGCGCCGACATCGTTCCCGAAATCAGCAATACTATTAAATAAAGCAAACTTTTTTTCATAAGTTTAATTTTTTTTTAGATTCATTTCATTTATAAAAAATTTTCAGAGCGACAGTAACCGATTCGCTCTCTAATAAACTTTTTTTAATCATAGCCCTGGACGAATTTATGATTAAAATTTTTATGTCCGGTTCATACTTTTAATTTTTAATTACATTTTATTACAAAAAGATCATGCTCTAAACAA
Source organism: uncultured Muribaculaceae bacterium (assembly GCA_964449975.1). Taxonomy (GTDB): domain Bacteria; phylum Bacteroidota; class Bacteroidia; order Bacteroidales; family UBA932; genus Egerieousia. The sequence goes on along the minus strand of CAYVED010000002.1, from coordinate 34,968 downwards.
TATTTATCATTATTTATATTATAACGGTTTCACATGATTTTTTGTTTATTAAATACCGTGCAAAATTGGCAGTAAACAGCTTCCCGGCAAATAGCTATTTTTCAGTAAAAGTTAGCTATTCTTCCCGTACATCTCCTTTTAACAAAAAATTACACTACGAAAAAACAGGTTGCGTTAAATACGGCCGTTACTGATTACCGTACAAATCATCCTTTACAACCGCAACATACATTACCGGATGTAGAGTTCAATTCTAAGGGATAGATTGTTTAGAATTACGTTACACAAAATTGCTCCAACTCCCGTTTTTATTCCTATCTTTGTTATTTATGCATAAGAATTTAATATAAAAAAATATCATGTCGGTAATAAGAATAACTAAAGAATTCAGGTTCGAGGGAGCACATGCGCTTCTGAACTATGACGGCAAATGCCGCCATATACACGGACACTCATATATATTATACGTGACGGTCAAAGGCTCTCCGGCCGATGACCCCGATTCGCATAAAGACGGTATGCTGATGGATTTTACAGACCTCAAATCCATAGTAAATAATAATATAATAGAAAAATTCGACCACGCCCTGCTGCTCAGACGCAATTCTCCTTTAGCCGAAGAAATAACGGAACAATACCGGAACGTAATCATTACGGACTTCCAGCCTACCTGCGAAAACCTTATCTCCTATTTTGCCGGTGTAATACAAAAACACCTGCCGGGAAATACGGAATTACATTCGCTCAGACTTTATGAAACGGCTACATCATTTGTAGAATGGCATTCGGAGGATAATAAATGAACAAAATATTTTTAATAGACGGCCACGCCCAGATATTCAGAATGTATTACGCCTTTCTGAGGCGCCCTATGGTAAACTCCAAAGGGGTTGATACCTCTATCCTTTTCGGATTTACGAAAATGTTGCTGGAACTTATAAACAAAGAAGCCCCCACCCACATTGCTGTAGCATTCGACCCTCCGGCAATAACTTTCAGGCATGAGATATTCCCTTCTTACAAAGCCAACAGAAGCGCCGCCCCGGAACTTGTAAAAGAGGCTCTAGAACCGTTGCAGGAGATATTATCGGCCTTTAATATTCCGGTAATAATGATCCCGGGGTTCGAGGCCGACGATGTAATAGGTTCTATGGCAAAACAATGGGAATCTCCGGATTCAAATATTTATATGGTAACTCCCGATAAAGACTACGGACAACTCATATCCCCTTATATATACCAGTACAAACCCTCCAGGGGAGGAAGCGAGACAGAAATAATAGGAGAACCAGAAATTTGCGAATATTACGGGATAAAAAGTCCGCAGCAGGTAATAGACATCCTTACAATATGGGGCGACAGTTCTGATAATATACCGGGAATACGGGGCATTGGGGAAGTAGGGGCAAAAAAACTGATAGGGAAATACGGTTCGCTTGATAATGTAATATCAAATGCCGGAGAACTTCCGCAAAAACAACAGGAATCCATACGGGAATCATTGGAGCAGATAGAAATGAGCAAATTCCTGTTAACGATAAAGACCGATATAGAACTCCCGGTTACGGCCGAAGAGGTAAAAATATCGCAGCCCGACGCCAGGAACATCGACGAAGTCTTCGACAAATTCGAATTCAACTCTCTAAAAAAACTCTTCCCCGGCAATATGATTCCGGAACAGGAAAAACATGTTGAAAAGCACCGGCAAAATCTTCCGGAAGCCATAGAGTGCGATATAAATTCTTTTACGGAGGAAGCCCTGCTCAACGGAACTATCTCCATGCAACTAAACGACGACAAATCGCTCGTAATGGGAAGCGGAAATAAATTTATAATATTGCAGTATCCCGATATACGCCTTTCCAAAAAGATACTGGAAAACGAAAAAATAAGAAAAACCGGCTATGATCTCAAACAATACATAAAACTTCTCCGCGACACGGGTATAACCCTTAACGGAGAATTATCCGATATAGAGCTCATGCACTATATCATTAATCCGGAACGGAGCCACAGAAAAGATATGCTGATAAAAAGTTATCTAGGAATAGAGTTTGATAAAACACCGGACGCAGATAAATCAGGGAAGTTGCAAGAAGATCTGTTCTCAACCCCTTCCCGGCAGGAAGAAAATATGGGGCAAGAGGAGAAACAGCATACGGGATTAACCTGTATATTGCTGCAGGAACTTGAAAAGGCTGTTGCAAAAGAGCTTGAAATCTCGCATCAGATAGAGCTTTATAATAAAATAGAAGCTCCTCTGATAAGAGTGCTTGCGGATATGGAATACCAGGGAGTAAAAATAGACACATCACATCTTAAAGCATACAGCCTGGAACTTACGAAAGAACTTAACATTATAGAACAACAGGTAAGGGAACTTGCCGGAGACCAGACCCTTAACATCTCGTCTCCAAAGCAGATAGGGTTTATTTTATATGAAAAATTTAATCTTAATCCCAAAGTAAAGAAGAGTTCCAAAGGCAGTTACCCTACCGACGAGGAGACTCTGAACGAATTGATGGACGCACACCCTATAGTTGCTAAAATATTAGAATACAGAGGATTGAAAAAGCTGCTTTCTACATACATAGATAATTTTCCCGCCCTTATATCCCAGCAGACGGGAAAAATACACACAACGTTCAATCAGGCTCTTACCTCTACCGGGAGATTAAGTTCGGTAAATCCGAACCTGCAAAATATTCCTATAAGGAGCGAAAGGGGAAAAGAGATAAGAAAAGCCTTTATACCCTCCTATCCCGGCGGCTATATAGTTTCTGCGGATTATTCCCAGATAGAGCTGCGCCTTATGGCTCACATGAGCGGGGACAAGGGGCTTACGGAGGCATTCAACGAAAATAAAGATATACATACCACCACTGCCGCAAAAGTATTTAAGGTAGCGGAAGAGGAAGTTACAAAAGAGCAGCGCGGCAGGGCCAAAGTAGCCAACTTCGGGATAATCTACGGAATATCTGCGTTCGGACTCTCCCAGCGTCTTAATATGAAACGTTCCGATTCCAAGGAGATAATAGAGGAATACTTCAATAATTATCCCGGAGTGAAGCAATATATGAACAACATGATAGAAAAAGCCCGCACGGATGGCTTTGTAGAGACTATATACGGGCGTAAACGTTTCCTTCCCGATATTAATTCCAGGAATGCGGCGGTAAGGAGTTTCAACGAACGGAACGCCATAAACGCCCCGTTACAGGGAAGCGCCGCAGATATAATAAAAGTAGCGATGATAAACGTTTATAATCGTTTAAAAAAAGAGGATATAAAAAGTAAAATGATACTTCAGGTACATGACGAACTTGTTTTTGACGTACTCCCCGGAGAAGTAAATAAAATATGCGCCATCGTAAAAGAGGAGATGGAAGGGGTTATAAAACTACATGTACCGCTCATTGCCGATTGCGGATACGGAAGCAACTGGCTGGAAGCTCATTAAGCCGGAAAACACATTTACAATGCAGGAAAAAGATCCGAATATGAGTATCGGCAAACTCTCCGACAGGGAACTTGTCTCTCTCGCTGTAAAAGGGAGGCAGGATGCTTATACGGCGCTGGTCGAGAGATACAGCAAAGGACTTTATACATTTATACAGGATTTTTTAAGCGGGATAAAAAGCTGCGACGGCAGCATAGAACTTGCCGAAGAACCCCAGGATATTTGTCAGGAGGCTTTTCAACGGGCTTTTCATAGTCTGGAAAGCTATAATCCCGCATACGAGTTTTCAACATGGATTTTCAATATAGCACGCAATATAGCTATAGACTATTCGAGAAAAAGAAAAATAGCGATAGAACTAAAAATATCGCATGAAAATACCGGAGAGACAGTAAATACAGGCGGAGAGATAAAGAACTCCCCAGAAGACAAGCTTATAAGCGACCAGGAATATCAACAGCTCATACAATACATCGACAATCTCCCCGAAAAATACCGGGAGATAGCCCGCATGCGCTTTATAAAAGAATATGCCTATGATGAGATAGCGCTGGAAACGAATCTGGGGATAAATACAGTAAAAACCCGGATAAAAAGAGCCAAGCAACAGCTTACGGAACTGCTGATAAAACATTAAAAAATAAAAAATGCAAAACAACGAACTCACCTGCACCGAAGACATTATATACCGGGAATTCCCCCGGCTGGACTCCAGGCAAAAAGAACAGATAGCAGCCCTCTATCCGTTATATAAAGAGTGGAATGCCAGAATCAACGTAATAAGCCGGAAAGATATGGATAAATTATATCTGCACCATGTCCTGCACTCCCTCTCCATAGCTAAATTCATCACGCTTTCGGATAAAATAAACTTTGGGAAAGGCACAAAAGTAATGGATTTGGGCACCGGCGGAGGATTTCCCGGAATTCCTCTGGCTATATTTTTCCCGGAAGCCGAATTCCTGCTGGTAGACTCTATAGGTAAAAAAATAAAAGTAGTAGAAGAAATTGCCGCCGCAACCGGTTTGGATAACATAAAAGCCATACACTCCAGAGCGGAGGACATTAATGATAGATTCGACTATATAGTTTCCAGGGCTGTTACCGACCTTTCCAATTTTCTCCCCTGGGTAAAGGGAAAATATAAAAAAGGAATAATCTACCTTAAAGGAGGCGATATTTCACAAGGCGGAGCTTTGGCCTCGGAACTCGATACCGCATTTGCAAAAGCGGGGATAAAAAAAGATACCATAACGATATGCGATATAGATATGTGGTTCAAAGATGCGTTTTTCAACCAAAAAAAGATAATTTTCATACCGAATACAAATTAAGATAATATCTTACCGTTATTATAAGAAACCGGGTTGAATTTATTAATCTCATTCTTATCAGTTCTTTTTCGCTCCTTCATCTGCTTATATTGTTAAATAGGCCCTGTTATCCGCCGCAGTAAGCAGCTTAAAGCGGCTAAAAAATATCCTTAAAATAATTTCGGCAACAAGCCAATACAGTTTCTGAACCGCATTGTTGTTTTTGTAACATAATATTTTAGCTCTCCGGCACAATTTTTTTGGTATTTAAAATTTAAAACCTTACTTTTGCACTCCCATATTGAAAATATATAAAATTGTCATAATATGAAACGCACATTCCAACCTTCACAACGCAAACGCCGTAATAAGCACGGGTTCCGTGAGCGTATGTCAACACCTAACGGACGCAGGGTACTTGCCGCAAGGCGTCGCAGGGGCAGAAAAAAATTAACGGTATCCTCAGAAGACAGATTCTAAGAATCTGCCGGATACGGATAAAAAATGCGGAGGGTGTCTAACAAGAAATATTTGTCGGACACCCTCCGGACTATTTAAGCACCAGTACCGATGGATATAATAAACCGTATTCTAATACAGAAAATCGCCTCCGGAACACCTCTTAATACGGAGGAACTCATGGATCTGTATAACACCTGCGATATGAGCCTGCTGGCGGAATTATCGGGAAAGGCAAGGGAACGCCTGAACGGAAAGAACGTATATTACAACCGCAACTTCCATCTGGAGCCGAGCAACGTATGCGTACACAGATGCAGATTCTGCTCATACAGGCGTAATTCGGAGAGCGAGGAAGGAGCATGGACAATGAGTCTGGAGCAGATAAAACAGTACTGCATGGAAAAATACGTTCCCGGTATGACAGAGGTGCATATTGTCGGAAGTGTAAATCCTGACCGGAATTTCGGTTACTACCTGGATATAATAAAAGAGGTAAGGAAGCTGCTGCCCCCCATCGTGAAAATAAAAGGCTATTCGGCCGTTGAAATAGCAGATATGTGCGCCGGGGAAGGCATACCGGTAAGAGAAGGTTTGTCGCAGTTGAAAGAAGCCGGACTGGACGCTCTTCCCGGAGGAGGCGCAGAGATATTCAACAAACAGATAAGAGAAATTATATGTCCCGACAAACCGGATGCGCAGGCATGGCTGAATGTCCACAAAGAGGCGCACCGGCTTGGGATACGCACTAACGCCACAATGCTGTTCGGACATATGGAGACAAGAGAACAGAGGATAGAGCACCTGTTAATGTTAAGGGAATTACAGGAACAGACCGGAGGATTCGACGCATTCATCCCGTTAAAATACAGGACGGCCAACAACGAGCTGGGAAAAGAGCATAAAGAGGCCGACATTACCGAAGTACTGAAAACATTTGCCATAAGCAGGCTCGCCCTGCAAAATATAAAACATATAAAATCCTACTGGCCCATGCTGGGAAAAGAGTTGTGCCAGTTATCATTGCTTTTCGGGGCCGATGATATAGACGGTACGATAAACGACTCTACCAAAATCTACTCTATGGCCGGAGCGGAAGAGAAGAATCCGGGGTTATCGGCAAAGGAACTGGAGCAAATCGCGGAACGTGCGGGATTTACAGCCGTAGAAAGGGACAGCCATTATAATATAATAAAGAGATAATGGGCAAATAGCTAAAAAATGCTATCTTCGCAGGGTAAAACAGAGGATATGGCTACAAAAAGAAAATCTAAAAATACGGATAAATGGTATTGGAACTGGATTTCAAGACAAATATATTTAATTGCCGGAACAATTATAATATCTTTAGCGATCCTTTTTACACTGTTGCAGTTCATCACAAGACATAACAAGGAGCTTACCGTACCCTCATTTGCGAACACGACCCTTTCACAGGCAGCCGCAATCGCGCAAACAAATAACCTGCGGCTGGAAGTTACCGACTCGGTATATATTCCCAGAATGACATTGGGAACGGTTTACAGACAGAATCCGGAAGCCGGCAGCAAAGTAAAAAAGAACAGGAGGGTACTCCTTACGATAAATGCAAAAATCCCCAGGAAAGTGAATATGCCTTCGCTGGTGGGATTCTCTTTAAGGCAGGCGCAATCCGAACTGGCTGCAAATCAGTTAAAAATAGGCAGGCTCATTTACGTGGAAGATATTGCGGCAAACAATGTAATATCTCAGCTATATAAAGGAAGCGCCATCCCTCCCGGAAGGCAGATCCCGAGCGGAAGTGAAATAGACCTCACGCTTGGAATAAACGAAGGAGAAAGGGAAACATATATCCCCGATCTGAAACTAACACCATATCAGTCTGTAAAAGGACATCTTATAGAAAACTATCTAAACCTCGGCAGGGCCGTATTCGATAACACCGTAAAAAATTATACCGATTCGCTGGAAGCGGTAGTCTACAGGCAGTTTCCCCCTGCATCGGACACGCTGGCCGTTCCTATGGGTACCGATATAACGGTTTACCTTACAAAAGATAAAACACTTATACCTAAGGATAATAACCAGCAATAAAATATCTATGGAAACAAAAGAGAGGATTTACGAAGAAGAATTTACCGTGGATGACGATGTTCTGTCGGAAAATGAAGATTTTAAATCCGGAGACGGCGAAAACGGAATGTTCGAACATTACCGTTTCGAGGCAGATAAAGGGCAAAGCATGCTCCGTGTGGATAAATATATTACCACCCACATGGAAAAAACATCCCGCCACAGGATACAGCTTGCCATAGATGCAGGATATGTAAGGGTTAATGACAAACCGGTAAAAGCGAATTACAAAGTAAAACCGTACGATATAATAACAATAGTGATGCCTTACCAAAGGCGAGGCGTTGAGATACTTCCCGAAAATATTCCGCTGAATATCGCGTACGAAGACAATGACCTGCTTGTTATAAACAAGCCTGCCGGACTGGTAGTACATCCCGGACACGGACACTTCAGCGGAACCCTTGTAAATGCCCTTGCATACCACCTGGGTTTGCGGCAGGGGCCCGACGGAAAAGACGAAAGAATGGGAATACTAGTGCACCGGATAGATAAAAACACGTCGGGATTACTTGTAGTCGCAAAAAACGACGAAGCACAACTTAACCTTGCAAAACAGTTCTTCGATCATACCATAGAACGAAAATATATAGCCATAGTATGGGGGAACGTAAAAGAGGACTCCGGCACGATTACCGGTAATATAGGCCGCGACCCCAACGACAGGCTACGATTTAAAGTTTTTCCCGGAGGAGAATACGGCAAACATGCCGTTACGCATTACAAGGTGCTTGAAAGATTCGGATATGTAACATTAGTAGAATGCAGGCTGGAAACGGGACGCACACACCAGATAAGAGTACACATGAACTATATAGGACACCCGCTTTTCAATGACGACCGTTACGGCGGAGACAGGATACTTAAAGGAACCGTTTACGCAAAATACAGGCAATTCATAGATAACTGCTTTGAATTACTCCCCAGACATGCCCTGCACGCCCAGACCCTCGGCTTTAATCATCCTGTAACGGGAAAACATATCTTTATAGAAAACCGCCTGCCGGACGATATTACCGCGCTGATAGAGAAATGGCGTAAATACAGCATGAACCAGACGTTGGAAGAAGAATAGAACAAACTGCAAAGATCAACGGACAGCCGGACGTCACGAAATCCGGCTGCCGGTTTCCATTAATTCGCCCTTTTCATATTCCTCCAGAAAAATTCATATACTCTCCCGGTCACATATTTATCCCCCAGACTGTGTCCGTAACCCGGCAGATATAACTGCTCGAAATGTTTATCCGCTTTAACCAGGGCGTCCACCACCTGCAACGTAGAAGCAGGATCTACATTATCATCCAGTTCCCCGTTTATAAGCAGTAGATTTCCACGGAGACGATGGGCGTTATCCACGTTAGAGGATTCTGAATACCATTCTCCCGGCGGATACCCCATCCATTGCTCGTTCCACCATATTTTATCCATTCTGTTATCATGGCATCCGCATAATGAAACCCCCGTTTTATAAAAATCTCCGAAAAAAAGCAGCGCTGCAACGGTACTTTGTCCTCCGGCGGAATATCCGTATATGCCTGCACCCTGGGAAATATCCATATATTTATATTTTTTTGCCGCCGCTTTTATCCACAGTATCCTGTCGGGATAACCGGAATCCTTTAAATTACGCCAGCAAACATCATGGAAAGCCTTTGAACGGTTCGCTGTACCCATTCCGTCTATCGTAACTATTATAAATCCCATTTCGGCAAGTTTAAGATACCTGTCGTACACTTTAAAGCTTTTATCTACAAAGGCATCATGAGGGCCGGCGTATATATATTCCACCACAGGATATTTCTTTTTAGGATTGAAACCGGAAGGACGGTAAATATTTCCCCAAATATCGGTTTTTCCATCGCGCCCTTTCGCACAGAACACTTCGGGTTTGCGCCACCCTTTTGCAAGCAGCAATGAAATATCAGCCTGTCCGAAGTCATGCAGAATAGTTCCGTCCTCGACCTTTCTTACCACACTCGAAGGAGCTTTGTCGGGAGCGGAATAAGTATCCAGGAAATATTTATTATCCCTGGTAAACAAAACCGTATGATTTCCCGCCTCAGGGGTAAGTTCCTCAATCTCCCCGGCCTTATTACCTTTATAATAAACCTTATAATAATGTATGTTGTAAGGATCTTCCCCTTTGTTCCTGCCGTTTCCCGATAATAATATATACCCTTCATCCTCATTCACATCCCTTATTCTCCTTACTACCCATTCCCCGGAAGTCAGTTGTTTACGCACTTCACCCGTATTGGCGTCTATCAGGTAAAGATGATTCCAGCCGTCCCGTTCCGAAGCCCATATAATCAGGCTGTCGTTATTTATATATTTAAGATATGTCCTGTTGTAATAGATAAAAGTCTCCGCCCTTTCATCCACTATTACCTTGGTTTTCCCGGTGACGGCGCATACATCAACTATCTGATATACCTGATGTCCCCGCTTATTAAAAGAAAATGTAAAAGCACCGGAATTCCCTTTCCACCGTTCGAATTTAAGATAGTATTGCTCTTCAAACGGCTTTGTATCTATTGCCAACTGCTTACCAGACCGGATATCAAATAATGCCGGACTGTAAACCGGAATACAGTCCCCCGGTTTATAATAATCGCGCCAGTGCAATACAGGTTGTTTGCGGGTTGCCGGAGCCGATTCTATAAGCGGAATTTTCCTTACGGGAGTATCCCGTTTCTTTATGGCGGCTATCTTTTTAGAATCAGGAGACCAGTACAGACGTTCATAGAAGTCATTATCCGTCCCGTCATAACTCAATTTTATTATTTTTCCCGATGAAAGTTCTTTCATCCACACATTGGAATCTTCCAGATATGCTTCGTATTTATTATCGGGAGAAAGATATTTTTTATTCTCCTTATCATCTCTCTTTCTCTCTTGCTGGGAAAAAACAAAGGTCTCCGGTTCCTGCCTGAGTTCTTTTGTGACGGCATTAAAACTGTAATACTTTACCCCCTGCGAAGTGCGTGTTTCGTAATATAGGATATTATCATTCCACTTCGCTTTTTCCACACCGTTACGTACCAGTTCCGAAAGCTCCGGAAGAGAATCCAGAGCATTATATTTTGTATAAAAATCCTGTGCGTAAAGATTTAAAGACGATAAAACAGTTAAAATAAGTATAGATATAGTTTTCATACGTTTAAAATTTTTCTTACAAATTTACGTTTTTTAACCGCTGCCCGCAACTCCTGCCTTAAAAATATATCTATCCCTTTAACATATCCGTAAAACTTACCTCCTGTGTCTCATTCCGCCCGGAGGGCCCATACGCCTTACATCGCTTCCGCTGAATTTTCCGAATCTGAATACCAGCGAAAACATTACGTATTGTCCCAGAGTATTGTTTTCCACATCCTGCACATAGTTCTCCGATGTCGTCCTGTAAGTATTTCTGGCTTGCCTGAGTATATCGTATATCTTAACCTTTATCGTAGCCGCACTCTTGAAGAGCGTTTTCGACAACTCTGCATTCCATACCGTTACGGGCTTGCCGTATCCCTGGTCGAAACCGTAATAGAAGGTATGCTCTATATCCGATGTAATATTAAAACCTCCGGGGATATTTGCATTTACCGATCCGGTAACAGAATTTGTCCAGGTAGATACTTTATCCATTGAACTTACGGTATACCAGGCATTCTGATATCCTGCCCTGCCTCCGGCTATAACCTCTATAAAATCATTCCGGTATGTAAATCTGAGGTTCTCGGTAACGGAAAATGTCCTGGTAATATTTTCCACATAGTTTTTAGTATTGGAAGCCTCCCTGTCCAGAACATAACTTATGCCGTTGCCGAACCTTACCATTGTAAATGAAGATACGGAAAAATTGGATTTTGCAATCTTGGAGTTATATATTATATGTCCGCTGGCAGAATAGACGGGTAACGAAGTATTTTCATAAGTGGTAACCTGTACACCTTCCGGAGTATAATATTTTTTATTAACTATTTTGTCGGAAGTATAGGAAGCGTTTGCGCTTACGCTGAACCAACTGAATGTCTCCCTGTTATTCGTTCTGTATTCGGCCGATAAACTATGCGTAAATTCCGGATTGAGGTTATCATTCCCGACAGTTATCTGTAAAGGATTGGAATTATCCGGAATAGGGAGCAACTGGCTCACAGAAGGTTGGGAAGTACGTCCCCTATATCTCATTCTCAGAAATTTACTATCGGAGAAGCGGTAATCGAACCTTGCGCTGGGAGCGATATTAATAACGCTGTACGTAGTATCTTTTCCCCGCCCCATACTCTTTGTGGTAGAAGGTTGCATCCCCGCTCCTATTGTAAGATTATATTTATCGGCCTGTTTCATAAAGTTCAGTTCGGCCTGCTGAGTAATGAATATATTTTCATAATGGCTGGAATAAGCCGAATCCAACTGGTTATAATTACCCTGTGTATCCTTGTTCCATGTATCCTTATCCGAATTGGTCTGTTTATAATTATACCGGTATGCAGCCTCTATGAAGAAATTCTTCCCCAAAGGCTCGGTATATGAAAATCTTCCGCCAACACTGTTGCTTTTATCCCGCTGGTCGTATTTCTGGTCTATAATAGCAAGGGAATCATTTTTAAAATAATATGTATTACTATAATTATATCCTGTTATCTCGTTATCGGAATAGCCGTATGTCAGATTCAGGGATAGTGTTCTTCCTGGTTTACCAAGTTTCTGCCTGAAAAGCAGATCCCCGTTAATGCTCCGGGAATCATTATCCCCCCACGACCTGCTGTATCCCCGGTTAGTGGAATCTGTATTATTGAGGGTAGAGAACATATTATGGGAATTGAATGTTCCGTTGCCTATATTGATCCTGGGCCTGAACAGTATAGAGGTATTATCGGATATAGAATAATCTATTTCTCCGCCTACTCTGTGCCCGTCGGTTCGTGTATTATCCTCTCCGTACTCATTATTATACAGGACGTCATTCTCCGTAAGCATCGTCTGCTTGCTCTTTTTCTCGGTAACCTCTTTCTCACTGCCGGTGTACATATAGTTTCCTGATAATTTCATCTTTCCGTCGAGCACCTGGGTATTGGCATTTACTCCGCCCATCCAGGATGTAGTGATACCGTTTCCGGAGAAGCCGAACATACCGCGGCCGCCACCCATCCTCATACCGCCCATCATGGAAGCCGCAAGATCGGTAAACCCCCTGTTATTGGTGTTGTTTCCGTTTGCTATTACGCTCACCGACGATTTATCGGTAAACCGTCCTATCATTCCGGCAAACTGGAACCTTTCCTGAGTACCGTATCCTCCCATTACATTCCCGAACCATCCGTTCATCATTCCCGGCCGGATATTAAGATCCAGCACGGTCTCTTCATTCCCGTCGTCGATACCTGTAAAACGCGCCTGATCCGATTTACGTTCTACAACACGCACTTTGTTCACGATCTTTGCCGGAAGGTTTTTTGTAGCGAGTTGCGGGTCGTCCAGGAAAAAAGTCTTCCCGTCAATCATCACCTTATTTATCTGTTTTCCGTTATGTGTAATTTTCCCGTCCGAATCGATCTCGATACCCGGTAGCTTTTTAAGCAGCTCCTCAAGCATATCCGTATCGTTTACCTTATAAGAAGATGCGTTATACTCTATGGTATCTTTCTTCACTACAATAGGGTTCGCCACATCGGTAACCACAACGGCATTCAGCATATTTACATCTTCCTGCAAAAGTATCTCGCCGAGATCATTCTCTCCCCTTTTAATATCCTGGGAAAAAGCCTTGCGTTTATATCCTATATATTCTATTGCGACTGTAACCCTTCCTATACGCAAACCATCCAGAACTACTGCGCCTTTACTGTCGGTAAGCGCATATTTCTTAGGCTGCGTCTCTCCTATATATTTTGCGGAAACCGTAGCGAACTCAATAGGCTCTTTTGTAAGCGAGTCTAAAATAACGACTTTTATAAAATTTCGCCTCTGCTCGGCCGGAGCCTGTGAACCGGCGGAGCTGGCCGGCTGGCCATGCAGATAAGACGAACAAATCAATAGTCCCGACAAGAAAAGCAAACCGGATAATAGGTATCTACGCAACATATTACAATTTATTAAAAAATTAAAATTTGCTAGTTTGACTACCGGCGCCGGAAAAAGTTACATCGGCCTTAAATATTTTTTATTTTATCGGGATTATTTTTTACGAACTGAGCCCAATCTCCCCCTCCCGACGATGCAGGAATAAGATTAAGGCTATGATAATAGTGGCAGAGGGCTATGGAAAGAGCGTCCGTAGCATCAAGATATTTCTGGGGATAATCTATATGCAGAAGTTTCTGTATCATAATGGAGACCTGCTCCTTGGATGCAGCGCCCTTTCCCGTAACGGATAGCTTCACGCTCCTGGGAGCATATTCGAAAATGGGAATATCCTTAATCAATGCAGCGGCTATCGCAGCCCCCTGAGCCCTCCCCAACTTTAACATTACCTGCGGATTCTTGCCGTAAAAAGGGGCCTCTATCGCGAGTTCGTCGGGATTATATTTCTCAATAACGGCGGTAACCTCCCGCATTATCTTTCTCAACGTAACAAAATGATCTTTCTCATTTTTAAGGTTAATAGTCCCCATTCCCACATATTCAACCTTTTTACCGGCAACATGAATAACCCCAAAACCCAATATACGGGTTCCGGGGTCTATACCCAATATTATTTTATCGGTATTATCGGTTTTCATATTCCTGCGGTAAAATAACGGATTAATCGATTATAGAGAAACCTGTGTATTCCTGAAGCACTTTAGGTATTCTTACGTGTCCCATTTCGTCCTGGTTATTTTCAATGAGCGCCGCAAGTATGCGCGGAAGAGCAAGCGAACTGCCGTTAAGGGTATGTGCCAGGCAAGGCTTGCCGTCATCATCTTTATATCTCAGTTTAAGGCGGTTAGCCTGAAATGATTCGAAATTGGATACGGAACTCACTTCCAGCCAGCGTTCCTGGGCAGCAGAATAGACCTCAAAATCATAAGTTATTGCAGAAGTAAAGCTCATATCCCCTCCGCAAAGCCTAAGTATCCTGTAAGGCAATTCAAGGGATTGTATAATACATTCCACATGTTTTACCATCTCTTCGAGAGCACGATACGAATTCTCAGGCAGGGTAAGCTGTACTATCTCCACCTTGTCGAACTGGTGAAGACGGTTAAGTCCGCGCACGTCTTTCCCGTAAGAACCGGCTTCCCGGCGGAAACACTGGGTGTAAGCCGTCATTTTAACAGGGAAATCGGCTTTATTTACAATGCTGTCCCTGTATATATTTGTCACAGGCACTTCCGAAGTAGGTATCATATAGAAATTATCCAATCCGATATGATACATCATTTCTCCTTTATCGGGAAGCTGTCCCGTAGCATAGGCGGATGCCTCGTTAACCATCAAAGGAGGTTGAATTTCAAGATACCCGGCCTTTATATTCCTGTCCAGGAAAAACGAGATAAGCGCACGCTGTATTCTGGCTCCTTTCCCCTTATATACAGGAAAGCCGGCTCCCGTAAGTTTCACTCCCAGATCGAAATCTATTATATCTAGTTTTTTTGCAATTTCCCAGTGAGGGATAGCATTTTCGCAGAGAGACGGTTTCAATCCGCCTTCCCGTACGACGACATTATCCCCGGCACATTTCCCGGCCGGAACCTGGGAACAAGGCAGGTTGGGAAGCAATAAAAGAGCTTCATTCATTTTTCCGTTCTCAATCTCCATCTTCTCTTCCAGTTCTTTCGACTGCATTTTAAGTTGAGCGACATGCTTTTTAACTTCTTCTGCCCGATCTTTTCTGCCCTCTTTCATAAAAACGCCTATCTCTTTGGCTTTCTGGTTCTGCTCTGCGAGGATCGCATCCTTTCTGGTCTGATAGGAACGCCTCAGCGCATCTGCCTCAAGAATATCCTTTACTATCTCTTTTGCATCAAAATTTTTTACGGCAAGCCTCTCTATCACGAAGTCCGGCTGCTCCCTTAATAATTTCAGAGTTAACATGGTTATATAAATTTTTATTCTTTACAATACGGAATCTTCAGGAAAATAAAAGAGCATCCTTCAGGGATGCTCCTCTATTGCAAATGAACGGCAACCCTTAGTTTTGAAAAGGCACTACCGAAACATATGATTTACTCTCAGCTTTTTTAGTGAATTTTACAACACCGTCTATTAAAGCAAACAGAGTATGGTCTTTACCCATTCCCACATTATCCCCAGGGCAATGAACTGTACCCCTTTGACGAACAATAATATTACCCGCCTTGGCGTTTTGTCCTCCGAACAATTTAACGCCTAACCGTTTACTGTGTGATTCGCGGCCGTTCTTGGAACTACCGACACCTTTCTTATGAGCCATAATCTAAAATTTTTCTAATTAAGCAATCGATTCAATACGGATTTGAGTTAAACATTGGCGGTGACCGTTCTTCTTCTGATAACCTTTACGGCGTTTCTTCTTGAAAACGATAACCTTATTGCCTTTTAAATGCTCCAGTACGGTAGCTTTAACAACCGCGTCCTGAACATAAGGCGCTCCAACTTTAACCGCACCCTCGTTGTCGGTTAATAATACTTTGTCAAAAGACAGCGAGGCTCCTACCTCGTCCTGAAGACGATGTACAAAAATCTTTTTGCCTGCCTCTACTTTAAATTGTTGTCCTGCAATATCTACAATTGCGTACATAAAAACTTGTTTTATTGGTTATGATAGTAAGCGGTTAATATTCAATCAACTCTTATTCAATAGCTTATCTACCTTTTAATATTTTTAAGGACTACAAAAGTAGTATATTTTACAATTATAGCAAAAATTATTTGAATTTTTTATTTAACTTTTTTGTTACCCGGAACCTGATACAAAAAATATTTTCTGTATATTTGTAATGATATTAAATATTTTAGATGATGGAATCACCTTTTGAGTATAATAAATTCGTAACCGGCTCCGCATTTATAGGCAGGACAAAAGAGGTTGGAATCTTATGTAATCTTTTAAGGGAAAGGAACAACATATTAATGTACGGGCAGGCAAAAACAGGCAAGAAGTCATTAATATACAATTCTCTGGATAAATTAAGACAGGAATCTTACAACTTCGTCACTTGTAATATCAACCTTTTTAACATAAGATGCGTTGAAGCCATGATGTTAAAATATACCAATGCCGTTCTTTCGTGTTTCGCCATACCTGTTGCGGATTGGAGCGGCCTCCTGAAAAAATATCTTCCTTCCGCCCCTTACACCCTTGACGAACTTTATCATGCAAAACTCAAATTCACTTATACTACAAAACAACTGCTTACGGACGCGCAGATAGAAGAAATATTGCATTTACCGGAAAATCTTACCAGAGAGTATGATATTCACATGATAATCTATTTCGAACAGTTTCAGGACATTTTACTTTTCGATGATCCCGGCAGAACTTTCGTATTAATGGAGAAAGTATGGAAATCGTTTTCCAATACCACATTTATAATTACAGGAGAGAGAATAAACGGAATGAACTCTATTTTTGAAGAAAAGAAATATTTCTATCGTTTCGCCGAAAAGATAAGCCTGGCTCCGATAGACGAAAAAATATTTACCGATTTTATAATAAAAGGATTCCTTAAAGCAGGGAAAATAGCGCATCCCGAACTGGCGTCCCAGATATATAAAATAGTAGAAGGAGATCCCTGGTACGCACAGCATCTTGCTTCTATCTGTTTCGATCTGACAAAAGGGTATCTGAACGAAAAAATATTCGACCAGGCCGTATGGTGTCTTATAAATCTGCATGATTTTCAATTCCATTCCATAGCATACGGATTAAGCAAGCATCAGTTACGATTTCTGAAAGCGGTACTGGAAGGAGTTACTAAATTCAGCTCGGCCGATATACTGGATAAATACAATCTTAACTCTTCGGCAAATGTAAACAGGCTTAAAGAAGCCCTCACCAAAAAGGAGATCATCACGTTCAACGAAAATAAAGAGGCCGTATTTATGGATCCTCTGTTAAAATTATGGTTTGTTAAATATTTCTTTGCAAAATAATTATGCAGAAACTAGTTGTATTAAGCGGAGCGGGCGTAAGCGCGGAAAGCGGCATAAAAACTTTCCGCGACAGTAACGGATTATGGGAAGAGTATAATGTGGAAGATGTGGCCTCCATAGACGGTTGGATAAGAAATCCCGCACTTGTAATCGAATTTTACAACCAACGAAGAAGACAGTTGGAAACCGCGCAACCTAACGAAGCGCACAAACTTATCGCAGCCCTCGAAAAAAAATTCGATGTTACCGTTATTACCCAGAATGTAGACAACCTGCACGAAAAGGGCGGAAGCAGCAAAATAATCCACCTGCACGGCGAACTTACCAAAGTAAGGAGCGTAAAAGCCTCTGAACGGAACTATTCGCTTCCCGGAAGTAAGGCTGTATTTGATATAGGATACAAAGATATAAATATAGGAGACCTGGCTCCGGACGGAGGACAACTACGCCCGCATATAGTCTGGTTCGGAGAGAGCGTACCGGAATTATCCAGGGCGGCCGAAGAAGTTGAAAAGGCGGATATATTCCTTATCATAGGCACTTCGCTTAATGTCTACCCGGCTGCAGGACTTGTAAACTACACCAGGCGTGGATGCCGTATTTTCCTTATAGATCCGCAACCTATCCGCCTGAGCCTGCCGGACTTCACGCAGATACAGGCAAAAGCCTGCGACGGAATGAAACGGTTTTTAAATGTACTGGGCGGCCTATGACACTTCTAGCAGTTACAGGCGCCAGCGGCGCTGTCTATGCCAAAAGCTTTATAGAAAAAATGACCGGCATCAGGTCCGGTCTATATGTAATATTTACCGAAACAGCCAAAGAGGTATTCAGACACGAAACCGGAATATCTTATACCGATTTCACCCGGTCTGTTACCCTAAAACACTCCGGAAATATCACGTTTATTTCCAACTCGGATTTTAACTTTAAATACGCTTCAGGCTCCAACATCCTGGAATGTATGATTATATTACCCTGTTCAATGGGATCTCTGGCACGTATAGCTCAAGGCTTGTCAATAGATCTTATAGGAAGAATTGCGGATGTACAGTTAAAAGAGCGGAGAAAACTTATCATCGTGCCCAGGGAGTCCCCCTATAACCTTATACATCTCCGGAATATGACAGCTCTTACGGAAGCCGGCGCGATCATAGCTCCGGCCTCCCCGTCATTTTATGCAAAACCCGGTACGCTGGAAGACCTCGCAGACTCTTTCACGGAACGGATACTGGAGCTATCGGGAACAGAGACCCTTTCTCAAAAATACAGATGGAATAACTAAAGAAACAAGGACGCCTATTCCCACTCTATAACGGCGACCACTCCGTCCATAGTGCTTACAAGAGCCTTGTTACCGCCGAGCGGCTGTATGTAATTTATAAGCGCAAAAGAAAGTTTATGTTTCCAGGCAAGAGACCCGTCGGAGACATTCAGTGCTATAATATTACCTTTATCGGTAGGAATAAATATCAGTCCTTCTCCATTCTTTCCCCCCTCATTAACGGATGTAATAGGTGTAGGAGCAATTTCATAACCGAATCCGCAATCGGTCTCCCATAATTTCTCACCGTTTCCGGTAGAGAAACCGTAAACAATATCCTTCATGGTTTTTATATAATATTGTTTACCGTCGGGAGAAAGCCCTATCGACTCCCTGCCTCCGTTATTTTTCCAAAGCTGTTCGCCGGTTCCGGCATCCAAAGCGTAATTCACCCTTTCCGGAGTGGTGAAAAATATTTTGCCGTCAGCCTTTACAGGCCATACCGCAGCGGGCGAAAACATCCTGCTGCCCTTGTTTTTCCATATCCACTGTAATTTTCCATTGCCGGTATTAAAGGAGTAGAGTGAATTAGCCCAATCTCCGATTACAACCTGCTCCCTGTCTACAAACGGCTTAGCCTCGATAAATCCTTTTATTCCGTCATATGCCCAGACCTGTTTCCCTGATTTAAGATTTAACGACCTGAGCACTCCGTCGGAAGCTCCTATATAAACCTTTCCTTTAAATATAGCAGGAGAGCCGAGTACAGACTTCCCGCACTTTAGGCTCCAGACCTCCGTACCCGTTTTAATATCAAGGCAATAAATATACCCGTCAGTGGAACCTATAACCACATAGCCGCCTTCTGTGGCAGGAGTGGAAAATATCTTACCGCCGGTTTTATAACTCCACAACCGTTTGCCCGTTAAAGCATCGAGAGCATATACCGTTCCCGACGTATTGGCATAAACCGCATAATTACCGTATATAACCGCTCCGGAGCCTATATCGGTATTATCCTGTATTTTCCATACCCCGCGTACTCCCGGAAAATCTTTATTAGCCGAAACATCCGGACGGGGATATTTTACATTGCCGTCGAAAGCCCTTCCCCGGCTCATTCTCAGGGTATGCCACGGAGTCCCGGTATATCCCTCCCCCACCATTTTACCGTTCTTTTGTCTTACCGCAACCCTCTCGCTGAACGTAACGGCAGAACCATCCACCTTAACTATAGTATATCCCGGACCTTCTTTCCCCCTGGCCTGTGAAGAACGCCCTATCACACCCGGGATACCCTCATACACCATTGCCCTGTTCTGATGCCAGTGGCCGTTCATAATAAGCTGGGTATTCATCGCTTTCAATATATCCAGTACCTGCCCGTAATTAAGTACGGAAGTATCCATAGGGTAGTGATTTACAAACACCACCGGCTGATCCGGATCAATCGCTCTGGAAAGAGAATCGAGCCACAATATACTCTCCCGCGGGACAAGGGCCGGGGCCATTCTCATATTAGGACCGCTGTTTGTCCCGATAAATTTTATCCCGTCTTTTTCAAACTCAAACCCTTCATATCCGAATACTTTTAAAAAGGTATTGCATCCGCTCTCCGACCACTTGGAATCATGGTTGCCGGCTACAATATAATACGGCTTATCGAGCTTGTCGAACACCGATTTCGCAAGCGCAATCTCTTCGTCGCTTCCGAACTCGGTAATATCTCCTGCAAAGATCGCAAATTCAATATCCCTATTTTTATTTATATCCTCCATACAGAGTAGAGCATCCTGCACGCTTGCGGATCCTTCGGCAATATGAATGTCGGCCAGAAAAGCAAAAGTAAAAAACGGTTTGCCTTTCGGCTGCGCATTAACAACCGATAAAATCAGGATAAAACAACAAAATAAAAAGCCTTTCTTCATAACGTTTAAGAATTTTTCAGTTTCATTTACCCACTATATTACCTCCATATCGGAAGACTTCATCCAGCCCTGCCTGCCGTCTCCCAATTCTATCCTGTTCCATCCGCCTACCCGTTCCAGAACCTCTATCCTGGCTCCTTCATGCAAAATAAAAAGATTATTCCCCGTTGAATTAGGAGCGCTCCTTACATTGCTTACCGGAACCATCACTACGGCAAAATCCTTACTATCCGCATTGCTTCTAAGATTCAGGGCGAACATAACGGAAAATATTACCAACAGTAAAGATAAACAGGCCAGTATAAAAGACACTTTCCGCTGTCCGGTTGAAGGGAAGAAATTATATCCTATAACAAAAAGAGCGGTAATTCCGAGGAATATTATCGCTGCATATCCCCACTTATCGCTCGACATCATATTCCTTATATCCTTTATCCATGTAGTTAAAATAAACTCCGGCAATACGTCTATTTTATCAAGAGTATTAAGGCGGGCTATCTCAAGATTGATTTTCACATCCTTGTTGGAAGGATCGAGTTTAAGCGCTTTTTCATAATAAAGTATAGCCTTGCCTTTATTTCCCAGCTTATAATATGTATTACCCATATTATAATAAAGTCCGGCAGAAGCATATCCCCCTTTCTCTATCATCCCGTAGATACCTGCCGCATTATTATATTCGCCCATTGCATAAGCATCATTGGCTTTATACCATAGAGAATCCGGAGCAGGCACGGCAGCATCCGCAGAAAAAGCCGGAAATAATAAAATAATGACTATTATATTTTTAATACACTTCATACGTTTAAAAAATTTCTTTATTAATTAAAAAAATATTCATATTAAAATCAAAGCGAATTTTCAAGGGTAGAAATTACTCCTATGGCCTTGTTATACTGGCTTTCCATCTCCCCCGCACCGCCGGCCTGCGAATAACGGGCCATTTCGCAATCGTCAAGCAACTGCATAAACCCCTCGATATTCTCGTCGCTCACGTTCTTTCGCAGCAAAGTCTCTTTTATAGTATCGCGCTGCATGTCAGCAAACGGTATCGCGAGTTTATCGCTTATATAACCCAGCAACGCTTTGTGAAGTTCTTCATAAAACGGAGAATGAAGATTCTCTTTAAGATAGGTCTGCGCCAGACGCAATCTTATTCTGGCAACTTTATTGGCCTTTTTGTTCCTGGTTCTTCTTATATCTCCCCTCAGCTTCGCCCTCGAATACAGATAATAGTGCAATGCAGCATAAACCAGTCCTATTACCGCAATCAATATAAAGAAGAAAAGACTCCCCGTAAAGAAACTACCCCTTTTTACCAGAGCGGGGTTCCCGGTAATAATATATCTTATATCTTCTCTGAGATTTGCGACAGCCTGTTTATTCATCCCCTGTATCATAGGGCCTGAACCTATACTTTCCCCTTTGGCGACATTCAGAATAAGCGAATCTCCCTTTAAGGTAACATACCTGCCCGAAGAAATATCATAATAAGAATATTCCACCGGAGGTATTACAAAACGTCCTTCGCTCCTCGGTATGAAAGGATACTCAAAACTCTTCCTGCCGGATATTCCTCCGGAGCCGTTCGTAAAATTATTAGTTGTCTTTACATCATATTTTTCAAAATCAGCCGGAAGTTCCAGTTTAGGAGTCTCTATAAGATTAATATTGCCGCTTCCGGATATATCTATCATTACAGATGCGGCTTCATGGGTTTTTATATCATTCCGGCTAAGCCTGACAGCCATACTGAATTTCCCCACGCCGCCTCCGAACGAGGCAGGAGCGCCGGAAGGCAAAGGCGACACGTTTATTCTGGCTGCTTTTGAAGAAATCCTTTTTTTAACCGTCTGAAAACCGGAATCAAAGAAATCATCGAAAATCGAACGTCCGGAACTGCCGGAAACTCTGGTCTGTACCTGGCATATCATTTCCGCAGGCTCTATCGTTATCTCGCCTGTCTGTTGGGGAAGCAACATATACTTTCTGAGTACCGCCGAATTATATATCTGATTTCCCACATTATCCCTTACAAAGTTTATATTCTGAGGAGTCTCTATTTCCTGGCTCCAGAATCCATTGAACACGGGGAATTTTATATCTTCAAATCCCACGACGCTTACCCTGGTATATAACTTTAAAGTAGCTACGATAGGTTCGCCCTTTACAACTTTGTTTTTACTGAAAGTAAGCCTGAGAAAAATATCGTCTCCCGATATTTCGCCGGTCTGCCGGCCGCCGTTCCCTGAAGATGCCGCCGTCCCCTGCGAAGATTTTTTCCCTACTCCATCCACAACGTCCACATCAACCGGCCTGGTCGTATATGTTTTCCCGTTGATAGTAGCGGACGCTCCGGATATAACAACCTTACCGCTTATAGTCGGCCTTACGATAAAGGTATAGCTCATTTCCACGGCATCCGATCTTTTCCCGTTTATAATCTGGGTGCTCGATACCTTGGAAGGCGAAGGGCCGGCAAGAACTTCCAGCCCGGTAAAACCTGGATTTACAAAATCGGTAATTTCGCCGTCAGCGGTAAAAACCACTCTGAAAACCTCATCTTGCGCAACTACCCGCGGGACATCAACTATAAACGTATTCTGGGCGAACGAACCTTGCGCAGCCAATAAAAATAATATTATAAATACTTTAAATTTTGAGACTCCCGTTGCAATTTTACATTTCTTAAACATACCCTCTATATTTTTACCAGTTCTTCTCTTTCTGTTTTGATTTTAATAATTTGGCCTTCTCCTTATTGACTTTATCCTGTGTCTGATTTTCTTTCTCCTGCATAGCCTGAAGCATCTGCTCCGCCGTCTGCGGGCTTATTTTGGGAGGTTGTCCGTTCGGGTTCTGTTTTTGATCCCTATCCTTGTTATCATTATTATCTTTGTCGTCCTTATTATTGTTTTGGTCTTTATTCTTGTCCTGATCTTTGTTATCTTTATCTTTGTCCTGATCTTTCTTGTCTTTGTCTTTGTCTTTGTCCTGATCTTTGTTGTCTTTATTCTTGTCCTGATTATTATCGTTCTTCTGGTTCTGATCCTGGTTCTGTTGCTGCTGCTGATCTTCCAGTTTCTTTTTAGCATAAGCATAATTTGTTTTTGTTTCCATATCATTAGGATTACGCCTTAAAGAGTTCTTGTAAGCCTCAACAGCCTCGGAATATTTTTTCTGCGCAAGATACGAATTTCCGAGATTATGATAATAATCCGAGGCCTCCGAAGATGAAGTTTTTTTACCGTCCGGATTCCAGTTGTAGTTCATCTTCATTCTATCCACGGAATCCGCAATAACGCCGTATAGTTTTTCAGCTCCGGTAGCATCATCCGTTTTATAAAGGACATTGGCAAGATTGTAATTAGCGGCAACAGAGAGCGAATCTTTCAGCAACGCTTTCCTGTATTCTACCTCTGCCTCTTTATAATTTTCCTTACCAAAGAACTTATTCCCTTTCCTGACTTCTTTTTTATCTGTCTGGGCGAAACCCTGCAAAGAGGTTATACAAACAAGAGCCGCCAGGGTAAACATCCTTCTGCCCACCCTTCGGGTACCTACCAGGAACTCCAGCAGGAAGAAAAACAAAGCTATTGCAAAAAAGTACATATACTGTTCATCAAAATCTTCAAATACAACCGATTTATATTGTTCCTGTTCAAGATTCTTTATCTCGTCTATTATAGGATTAAGTCCGAACTCGGTATTACCCGCCCTTACATAGGCGCCGCCGCCAGCAGCAGCAACCTCTTCGAGTGTCTTTTCATCGAGCTTGGTCACCACAATATTTCCCTGTCTGTCCTTGAGCAACTCTCCCGATGAATTTATCGGGATAGGCTTACCCTCCTGCGAACCTACTCCAACACAAAATACCTTTATCCCTACCTCCGCCGCAGTCTTTGCAGCGGAAACAGCATCATCTTCATGGTTTTCGCCGTCGGTGATAAGAATAATAGCCTTATTATCGCGGGACATTTGCGCATCGGAACTGAAACTCCTTATAGCCGTGGTAATAGCATCACCCAAAGCCGTCCCCTGCACCGGAACCGATTCGTTGGATATGGAGTTAAGAAATATCTTCGCCGATACATAATCGGTTGTAATAGGAAGTTGCACGAAAGATTGCCCTGCGAATACTATAAGGCCTATCCTGTCTCCCTGCAATTTATCCACAAGCCTGGATATTGCCAGCTTCGCCCTTTCCAGACGGTTGGGAGAGTAATCCTGCGCCATCATAGAATTCGAAACATCAAGAGCGATCATTATTTCCGCCCCCTTTTTTGTACTCTCTTTTATCCTTGCTCCTATTTGGGGTCTCGAAAGTCCTATTATAAAAAAGAACCAGGCCAGGGAAAAGAAAGCGAGCCTTACCCAACCCTTCGCTCTGGAACGTTCGGGCATAAGCTTATCCACTATCTCGGGATTTCCCAGCAGAGCTATTTTTTTTCTCCTGCCCCTTCTGTGCAAAGCATAAAACACAAAAAACAGAGGTATTAATAATATTAACAATAAATATTGCGGTGTAGCGAATTGTATCATTTCTCCCTCCTTCTTAATCCGGTATCTGTTTGGTTACAAATAATCTTAATAATAATTCGACGGCTATTGCAGCCAGAGCTATAAGAGCGAAGTTCATAAACAGCTCCTTATAAACGGGGAAAGAGTCCACCAATGTCTTGTTCTTCTCCATTTTATTTATTTCTCCGTAAATTTCGAGCAGTTTGGTATTATCCGTAGCCCTGAAATATTTTCCGTCGGTCTCTTCTGCAATTTTTTTCAGCAAAGGCTCATCTATCTGCACTTCTATCTGCTGTATCTGTATCCCGTAAGGTGTCATAACCGGATACGGAGCAGTTCCTTCCGCCCCTACTCCTATAGTATAAACCCTTATTCCATAAGTCTTTGCAATCTCCGCCGCCATCTGCGGAGATATTTCTCCGGAGTTGTTCACACCATCCGTCAGCAGTATTAATACCCGGCTTTTGGCGGGCGAATCTTTAAGTCTTGCCACAGCCGTAGCCAATCCGTTACCTATGGCGGTTCCGTCATCTATAACCCCGCACTCGATCTCTTTTATAAGATTTATCAAAGTAGCCCTGTCGGTAGTGAGAGGAGACTGCGTATAGCTCTCTCCGGCAAAAACCACAACGCCTATCCTGTCCGAAGGACGTTCGGCTATAAACTGTATGGCTATATCCTTCGCCGCCCCTATTCTGTCGGGAACAAAATCCCGCGCAAGCATACTCGTAGAAATATCAAGCGCAATGACAATATCTATACCTTCGGTATTTACGCTCTCAAAATTAGACGACGACCTGGGTCTTGCTATTGCTATTATAATAGCAGCAAGGGCAATACTCCTCAACAAGAAAGGCAAATGCCTGAATATCTTTTTGAACCGTCCCGACTTATATTGCCAGGGAGTGATTGAGGAAACAAGCAGATAAGGACGTAAACCCCTTATCTCCCGATAAATATAGATTATAATTACCGGTACAAGCAACAATAACAGCCACAATAATTTCGGATATTCGAAAAACATATTATTTACCCTCCTCCTTTTTTTCCGTATTATTTTTCTCCTGCTCCATCTCCTGCATAAACGTTGAATTCACAAACTTTACGGCAACCGGAATCGCCTCCTCATTTTCGCTCTCCAGCGGAGAATATTTGGCGAATTTCACAAGATCCGCAAGACTGAAAAGCCCTTCCAGTTCATTATATGGCCCGGTTTCAACATTTTTATCGGCAAGGCTCTCCATAATTTCGGACGAGGTCTTTTCCATTGCATTGATATGATACCTCGCCTCTATATATTCCCTGAGGGTATCGGCAATACCGGTATAAAATTGCTTTTCTTTTCCGGCCTGCCACAACTTCTGCATTCTTAATTTATCCAACTCCCTCAACGCTATTATATGGGGAGGATCTTTAACAATAGGCTTGCCGAAGAAATCCTTGTTCTCCCGTTTGTATTTTATATAGCGGTAAAGCAAATAAGCCGCGCCTATAACAAAAAGAGACAGCAATATCCACGGGAATACTTCTTTAAAAGTAACCGGATATTTTATCTGTCCTTTTATATCATACGCCTTAAAAGAGGCGGTATCTATCTGTATCGTATTTACGGCTATCGAAGGCGTATCGAAATAAATCGTATCCCCGTTTTCCCCGCCTGCAACTATCAGAGGTTGCGGAAGTTTATAATAACCGCTGTCGAAAGAAGTAAAAAGAAGTTTCGCCTCAAGTTCCGCAATCCCTTTCCTGACCGAAACGGTATCCAGGACAAAATCGTGCAAAACATCTATTTTACTTCCTTCTCCACCTGTAATTTCGCCGTAAGGAGCAATAACCAGGCTCTTATTCTCCGGCATGGTAAACAGTGTCTTCCAAACCACCTGATCCCCCACAAGAATGGAGTCGCGGGTAAGAACGGAACTTTTAATATTTACATATCCGGGATTATCGGCAGACGTCTTAAAAATAACCGTATCCCGGACGGCAGTACCTTTTTGTCCCGACATAAGTACAGGAGCAACGCACAGCAAAAGCCCGGCTGCAAAAAAAGCACGATATGATTTTATATTCTTCAAAAACTTCATATACCTTTTCCGATTTTGATAAAAATTGAACATCACCTGGATTTAAATAAAGATATAAGCCCCTTTACATAATCCTGGTCAGTGGCTATGCTGACACTATCAACTTTAAATTTATTAAACAGTTGCTTTGCCTGTAAAAATGCATTAATACTCCACTTGTCGTAGTAGGCCCTTACCGCCCGGCTGGATGTATCCACCCAGTTTTCTTTTCCCGTTTCGGCGTCACGCACCCTTACAAGGCCAAGATTGGGGATAGCCCTTTCCTTAGGGTCGTATATATTTATAACCGACAGATCATGCCTGTTTACCGCTATTTTCAGGGCCTCCTCATAATTAGGCCTGCTGTTCTCATCTACGTCAAGCAGATCCGACAAAAGAAACGCCGTACACTTTCTTTTTATTGCATTGGTAAGAAACCTCAGGGCCTCCGAAATATTCGTCCCGTCATTTTCCGGCTTGAATTCCAGCAACTCCCTTATTATCCGGAGCAGGTGGCTCCTGCCTTTCTTAGGAGGAATAAATTTCTCTACCCCGGAACTGAAAAACAACGCCCCTACCTTATCATTATTTATGGATGCTGAAAAAGAGAGCACGGCGGCTATTTCCGCAATAAGCTCCCTCTTGCTTTTTGTGGTAGTGCCGAATATACTTGAAGAACTCACGTCTATCAGCAATACAACCGTCATTTCGCGCTCCTCTTCAAAAACCTTTATATAAGGCGAACGCAGCCTGGCGGTAACATTCCAATCCATATTCCGGACGTCATCCCCGAACTGGTATTCCCGTACCTCACTGAATGCCATTCCCCTTCCTTTGAAAGCGGAATGATATTCCCCCGCAAATATCTGATGTGAAAGGGACTTTGTCTTAATCTCTATTTTCCTTACTTTTTTTAAGAGTTCATTATCCATTTTCGCGTCTTTTTAATGTTCATTACAATATTGGCATGCAATAACATTTTAAGGCACTTCTACGGTATTCATTATATCGGTTATAATATTCTCCGTAGTAACATTTTCAGCCTCCGCTTCATAAGTAAGCCCTATCCTGTGGCGCAGAACCTCATAGCATACCGCACGGACATCTTCCGGAATAACATACCCCCTCCTCTTTATAAAAGCGTACGCCTTTGACGCCACGGCAAGAGAAATACTTGCACGCGGAGAGGCCCCGTAAAAAATAAGGTCTTTAAGCCTGCCCAATCCGTAATCTTCCGGCGTTCTTGTGGCATAAACTATATCCACTATATATTTTTCTATCTTTTCATCCATATAAACATCTTTCACAACTTTTCTGGCCCTTATTATGTCTTCCGGTTTAAGTACGGTATTCGCTTTAGGGAAAGCGGCTGCGTTATGCATCTTTATTATCTGCTTTTCATCTTCTTTTTTGGGATAATTTACAACAACTTTGAGCATAAAACGGTCTACCTGAGCTTCAGGCAGCGGATATGTTCCTTCCTGCTCTACCGGATTCTGCGTAGCCATTACAAGGAACGGCTGCGGAAGTTTATATGTCTGATCCCCTATGGTAACCTGCCTCTCCTGCATGGCCTCCAAAAGAGCCGACTGCACTTTTGCCGGAGAACGGTTTATCTCGTCCGCCAATACGAAATTAGCGAATATAGGTCCTTGTTTGACCTGGAATTGTTCATTTTTCTGGCTGTAAATCATCGTACCTATGACATCGGCAGGCAATAAGTCCGGAGTAAACTGGATACGGCTGAACTTGGCATCCACGATATTCGCAAGGGTATTAATGGCCAATGTTTTTGCAAGCCCCGGCATACCTTCCAGCAATATATGCCCATCTGCAAGCAATCCTATCAAAAGATTCTCTACCAAATGCTTTTGTCCTACTATCACCTTGTTCATCTCCATGGAGATAATATCAACAAAAGCGCTTTCTTTCTGAATTCTCTCGTTTAATTCTTTTATATTTACGGTTTCCATACTAAATGATTTTGTATTTAATTTTCAATATTATTTTCCAATACTTATATTTGCCGTAAGCAAACTACAAATTTAATAATTTTAATGAGATATTTTATCCGTTTATCATATAACGGTTCTGCTTTCTGCGGCTGGCAAATACAGGATAATGCAAACAGTGTGCAGGAAGAAATTCAAAAGGCGCTTTCCACACTTCTGCGGGAACATATATCCGTTACGGGCGCAGGCAGGACCGATAGCGGCGTGAATGCCGTAAACTATATTGCCCATTTTGATAGCCAGACACTTATCCAGAACGCACAGCATACACTTTACAAATTGAATGCCATTCTGCCCGGAGGAATCTGCATATACGGCATTTTTATGATACACGAAGATGCCCACGCCCGCTTCGACGCCGTAAGCAGGACGTATAAATATTTTATACATACGATAAAAGATCCTTTCAACTCTAATTTCTCATATTTTATACCTCCCGGCAGGCTGGATTTCGAAAAGATGAACCGGGCCGCAAAATATTTTCTCGGAGAGCGGGACTTTTCAAGCCTGGAGAAAGTAAACGGCGGAAACAAGACCTCTATATGCAATGTAACGGAAGCATATTGGAGGCCGGTAAAAGCATTTCCGGATTTCGGAGCGGGACATACGCACCTATCCGCCGCATGTCGTCCCGGAACGGAAATTCCTGCAACCGGGTCAATCCTCACCGGTAATGAACAACAGGCTTATGCCGCTTTCGCAGATGATGATTTTTCGAAAGCTACCCATTTCGTATTTACCGTTACCGCAAACCGTTTTTTAAGAAACATGGTAAGGGCAATGGTGGGTTCTCTTCTGGAAGTAGGTACAGGAAAACAGGAACCGGAATGGATAGAGCAAATGCTTGCTAAAAAAAACCGCTCCGCCGCAGGCCACTCCGTCCCGGGAAATGCCCTGTTTCTTTACAATATAGAATATCCGTACAAGCAAAATTTTTAAAACGGTATAAGGGAATATTCCGGAAGTATACGAGGATTGATCCCTGGATTTTCTCATCTCCCCAGGTGGTATCCCAGGTCGAAGAACAAATATACCTCCTGCATCAGGCCGCCGTAATCGTCCGTTTCCGGATTGGTCTGATCCAAAGGTTTATGGTATATTTCCTTCCAGTATTCTTTAATCTTATCTGCAGACCACTCTTTACCGTATTTACGGTTATCATTCCACCCTTTGGCAAATATCGCCGGCACTCCGCATTTTACGAACGGGAAATGATCCGAACGGTAGAACATTCCGTTATATGCTTCAGGATCGGGAATTATATATCTGCCGTAGTTGGCGGCATATAAAGCTACAAGGCTGTCCATAACAGGAAAATGCCCGTATCCGGTAATGGTTACATCGTCATTCTCTCCCCAAAGAGGTATTACATCCAGATTAATTACCGCCGCAATCTCATTAACCGGGAATAAAGGATGTTCAACATAATATTTTGCCCCCAGGAATGCGGATTCCTCGCATGTAGGAGAAATGAATACTATATTCTTAGAAGGTTTTTTCTTGAGCGCTTTAAAACATCTCGACGTCTCCAGAAGCCATGCAACACCGGTCGCGTTGTCGGTAGCACCGTTGATAACAGAATCCCCGTCAATAGGACGTCCATAGCCGAGATGATCCCAATGTGCAATATAAACTATACTTTCGGAAGTCTTCTTCCCTTCCGCCGGAATATAACCTATGATGTTATCGCTTTTCTTATGCTCGAACTCATTTTCTATTCTGAGGCTGAGTTTAGATTTTAAAGGTACGGGAACGAATCCAGGCTTTTTTGCCTGCTCTATCAGATCTTCCATATTGTATCCGTTATCGGAAAATAACCGGGCTGCTTTATCATATTGCAACCAGCCGGTAAGCCGGCATACCTGTTCCTCATTACCGGGAGCCTTTTCCACAAACATATTTGAAGCCGCCCCGTTTCTTACAACACTCCATCCGTACCCGGCTCCCCTGGGCTCATGTATTATAAGTACTCCTTTCATTCCCTGCCGGGCGGCCTCCTCAAATTTATAATGCCAGCGGCCGTAATATGTCATGGCGTCTCCCGTAAAATATTTATTATCGGAAGAACCCAAACCCGGATCATTTACCATAACAACCGCTATTTTATCCTGCGGATTCTCTATCCCTGCATAATCGTTTTTGCCGTATTCGGGCGCAGTAATTCCGTATCCGGCAAAAACAAGCCCGGCATCCTTTATATCTATAACTTCTTCCAATCTTCCCACATTAAGTGCGGTAAAATCCTCATTCCTCACAAGATCCCGGCGAATAGTTCCATTTGCTCCGGAAATCGTTTCTATTTTCATAAAAGGAGAAGGCGTCGTGCGGCATAATACCAGTTTGACCTCCTGCAAATATCCTTTATCTCCTCCCGGTAAAAGTCCTATTTCCGCCATCTGCCGGGCGATATAACCGGTAGCTTTTTCCGCACCCGGAGAAAACGGCAGGCGTCCCTGGCATGAATCGTGGGATATGGCTTCGGTATGTTGTCTTAACATTGAGATCGTTGCGGCCTGTTTAGCCTGCCGGACATCCTTTTGAGAAGCGTTGCCGCAGGCCGTAAGGTATAAAGCTATGATTATTGCCGGAAAACAGTAATATAAGTTATTCATAAAGTTTAATTTTATAGATAAATATGTTTTCAAATATAATGATTATATCCTAACCGGAGAAAATAAAATATCCCTCCGGGAGTTTATATTTACCGTGGTCTTAAAAATAAGCATAATATTTGAGGTAAAAAACGCAATTCCGATATTTGTTGGGGTTTTGTTTACCGGAATTATTATTTTTGCAAAATATTAAAATTTATCACAGATAACAATAATACATTAACACCAATATGCTACTTAACATTTTATTCCAGGCGGATATTGCCGGCGCAGCGGAGGCTGTCGCAACAAAAGAAGAGTTATCCTTTTCTCTTATAGACATGGCATTCAAAGGAGGCTGGCTTATGATACCTCTATTTTTACTCTCTATTATAACAATCTATCTGTTCGGGATGAAATGGTGGGCCATAAGAAAAGCGACAAAAATAGATGAGAATTTCATGCGTAACATTCATGATTTTATACATGACGGAAAAATAAAATCCGCAGTAAAACTTTGCCAGGATACGGAAACTCCAGTCTCCAGATTGGTAGAGAAAGGTATAGAACGTATAGGAAGGCCGTTGCAGGATATACAGACTGCCGTTGAAAATATGGGTAACGTAGAAGTGGCAAGACTTGAGAAGGGACTTCCCATGCTCGCCACGATCGCCGGAGGCGCCCCTATGATAGGCTTTCTGGGTACGGTAATAGGAATGGTACAGGCATTTTTCAATATGTCCCAGGCCGGAAACAATATAGATATTACCCTGTTGTCGGGAGGCATATATACGGCTATGGTTACAACTGTTGCCGGCCTTATTGTTGGCATAATGGCGTATTTCGGATATAATTATCTTACCGCCCAAATATCCGATCTGGTTTTCAAAATGGAGAATACCACCATTGAATTTATGGATTTATTACACGAACCTGCAGGTAAATAGAAATTGATATGGCTATTAAACAAAGGGTAAAATCGGAACCGAATTTCAGCATGTCGTCCATGACCGATATTGTTTTCCTGTTGCTTATTTTCTTCCTTGTAACCTCAACGCTTATAAACCCTAATGCTCTTAAACTCCTGCTTCCCAAGAGCACCAACCAGATCTCGGCAAAACAGCAGGTAAGCGTTTCAATAAAACATTACGTCAATAACAACACTTTTTCATATCATATTAACGGAAATAAAGTTCCGGTCAGGAAAGACGAAATAGAAGTACGTCTGCAAAAACTGTTACAGGAGAGCGATGATCCTACGTTCTCCATTTATGCGGATAAGACAGTTCCGATAGAACAGGTAGTAAACCTTATGAATATAGGTAAACGGAATAAATATAAAGTAATCCTGGCTACAAGCCCGGAATAACCCTAATCTGCCGGCATGAACCGCACCGAAAGAAAACATACGGAAAATGAGAAAAAAGGGCGTAAAATAGGCCTGGCAATGACCGTAACGGCACATGCCCTGCTTTTTCTGTTATTTTTCAATGCCGGATTCAAATTCGTATATCCTCCGCCGGAGGAAAAGGGCATTTTACTGGAATTCGAAGATATAGAGGTAAAACCAATAGAAGTAAAGGCCGGGAACGAGCCTAAGGCCAAAAACGCATCTCCGAAAAACGATATACGACTGGTGCAAAAATCGGAAGGACAGGAAACAGGAACAAATCCCAACAAAGGCACGGAAACTACCATAGGTCCCGACGGAGATGTGGAAAAACCGGAACCAACCCGCCCCAGGCCAATAGATAAAAGAGCTTTATTCACTTCCGCCAATAATAATACCGATACTCTCGCGCCGCAGACGGCCGACATGATTTCGGATGCACTGAAAGCAGGTCATCCCGACGGAAATACCCGGATCGGAGATATAGACGGTGCTCCTTCGGCCCGCCTGCAGGGAAGAAATGTAGTAGGATCGCTGCCTTTTCCCGCATACACGGTAAATAAGGCGGGAAAAGTAGTGGTAAAAATATTGGTGGACCAATACGGAAAAGTAACGAACGCGATTCCGGGAATGGAAGGTACGACGGTACAGGACAAGACATTATGGGAAGCTGCAAAACAAGCTGCCCTCAAAGCTCAGTTCAATATAAGTTCAGGAGCAGCGACCGTACAGGAAGGCACGATAACCTATATTTTCAAATTAAGATAACGCCAGTTTTTTTACCAATTTATCCAGTTCGTAGATCAGTATGGCGAATTTCCATCCTATAAACATATCGGGATTATCACGCATAACCTTTTTCCTGAAATGTCTTCCTCCGGATATTTTATCATATAACCGTTTCTGTATCCTTCCGCTTACGATCAATCTTTCATAAAGGCTGAAATTAAGCCTGCGCAACAATATATCTATAACTATACACCCTTCCGTAAAAGTCAGTCCGTTTTTCACAGCCTTTACGGAGACTTTTTCACCGTGCTGCCGGAAATAGTTCAGTTTACTGCCGATCTTTATAACATTTCCCAACATACATATTTCAGTCCAGAAAAGCCAGTCCCCGCAATAGGTAAACGTTTTATATTTCCTGGATACTCTCTCTATACACTCCCTCTTGAAAAGCACCATAGAGGCATTATATACGCTGTTATTGGTTATCATGTATTTTTTGATAAACCGGTTACCTTCATACGTAGTACAGAACGGAATACCGCTACGGAACTTGTCCCACTCCATCTCCATATTACGGCCATGCTCATCAACCATCCGGGAGCCGGAAAAAGCCATTACTGCATTATCCTGATTCTCCAGAGCATTTACGGTATGTTCCAAGAAATCCGGATCGGCAAAATCATCGCTTTCGGCTATCCATATATATTTGCCGGAAGCAAGCGAGAAACCTTTATCCCACTGCCGGAATGTACTGCCGCTGTTCTTATCATTAAATATAATATGACTGACCCTGGAGTCCTTCTCATACTCTGTTAAAATCTCCCTGCTGTTATCGGAAGAACAATCGTCCAGAAGGATCAGCTCAAAATCCGTTAATGTTTGAGACAATATACTGTCTATCCTCTGTTTAAGAAAACGGGCATGATTATAATTGGGAACAATGACGGATATTAATGGATTTCTATTCATTCAAAAGATCAATATTAAACTCAGGAAATATGTTTACCAAGCCCATGCGAAACTAATAGGCTCCTTCCGATTATATACAGTTGTCAGAAACGATACTTTTGTTA
>CAYVED010000001.1:0-134900 GCA_964449975.1 uncultured Muribaculaceae bacterium | reverse complement strand
TTTGTCTGAACGCCAAATATAATTTTTAATTATTAAAAATTAAACGTATAAAACGAACATTAACTTTTTTAATCATACATTCGTCCGAAGTTATGGATTACCGGGCTTACGGGAATGCCGCATACCATAAAAAAAATAAAAGTGTACGAAAAATAAGTTAATGTGAGAGCGGAGCGATTATCATCGCTCTAAAAATTTTTTATAAATCAAATATAATTAAAAGATTAAGCACATGAAACAGAGTACATTACTGGCCTTTATTGGCGGGGCCCTTGCCGGAGCGGCAGCAGCCCTATTATTAGCACCGGATTCCGGAGCAAATACACGCAGGAAAATAAAAGAGAAAGCCATAGAAGAATATCAGGCGATGAAAGAGAGAATACGTAAAGGGGAATGCGAGTGTGATTCGAAGGTGGAAGATGATGTGGAATAGCCGGAATATTCTTTCTAAAACCCAAATTATATGAACAATCCTGATGACAATACCCCTTTGGATGATATAACTTCCTCTGCAAAAGAGTATATCAACCTTAAAATAGATGAATACAAACTGAAAGGTGCGGAGCATCTTTCAGTTCTTTCAAATAAATTGATATTCCTTCTGATAGCGACAATGCTCGGAGGGGTAATACTTCAGCTTACAGGATTAGCCTTAGCCTATTTCGCAGCCCAGTTAGTTGGAAATACGGCTTTGGGATTTATTATCGTAGCCGTAATCTTCATAATAATCCTGTCGATAATATATTTAAAAAGGGAAAAACTTTTCACCGATAAACTTGTGGCTTTGTTTATAAAGATATTTTTCGAAAAAGACGATAAATAATAAGAAAGGGGCGTATTATGGGACTATTTAATACCGGATACAAAGAACACGCAAAAAATTTCGACTACTCCTCCATTTCCAATATCACGGAGTTACGCGACGCTCGTAAAGAACTGGAACACAGAATCAGGCATAAAGAGACCGAACTTACTTTCCAGTATAAGGCGATAAAAGAATTTTTCAGTCCGGCCGCATATATAAACAGGCTGATAATAAAATTAAATTCCATAGAAAACATTGTAAAATGTTTCTGTAAAGGATTCAATACCGTACGGGATATAATACAGGAATATAATAATAACAAATCATAAATTACATAATAATGAACTTATTTAAAACTATGTTGTGCACATGCATATTCGGGACTGTTTTTACGTCATGTTCCCAGGATACCCCAACAAAAGAGGAGCCGTTTAAATACACGGCAGACGGATTTGCGGATCTGCAGATCTTACGCTACAGGATTCCCGGCTGGGATTCTCTATCGTTAAATCAGAAAGCATATATATATCATCTGAGCGAAGCGGCAAAATGCGGCAGGGATATATTGTTCGATCAGAATTTTAAATACAACCTCCGGATAAGAAAAACCTTAGAAAAGATTATAGAGGAATATAAAGGAGATAAGGAATCGCCTGATTACAAAAATTTCCTGACCTATGCGAAAAGAGTCTTTTTCAGTAACGGCATCCACCATCATTATGCCGAAGATAAATTCATTCCCCAATGCTCACAGGATTATTTCAGATCTTTAATGGTTGCAACCGGACAGGAGGAGAAATGCAAAGAACTTTTACCTGTAATTTTCGATCCGGAACTTTACCCGCAACGGAAATATACAGGTAAAGAGAAAGATATTATAAAAGCCTCGGCGGTAAATTTCTACGGAGACAACATAACCAAAGACGAAGTCAATAAGTTTTACGATGCGAAGGAAAAGCCCGGCGACAAAACTCCCGAATCTTACGGTCTGAACAGCAAGCTGGTAAAAAAGAACGGAAAACTTACGGAAGAAGTTTACAAAGCAGGTGGAAAATATTCAAATACAATCAAAGCGATTATAGGTCATCTTGAGAAAGCAATCCCTTATGCAGAAAGCGATGCGCAGAAAGCATACATAAAAATGCTTATAGAGTATTATAATACCGGCTCCCTTAAAACATGGGATGAATTTAATATAGCCTGGGTACAGGATAATAACACGCAGGTGGATTTCGTGAACGGATTCATTGAAAGTTATAATGATCCGCTCGGCCGGAAAGCCACATGGGAAGCCGTAGTGAATTTTAAAGACATAGATGCATCGAGAAGGACACATATTATAAGCGACAACGCACAATGGTTCGAAGATAATTCCCCTGTGGACAACAAGTTCAAGAAAAAAGAGGTAAAAGGCGTGTCAGCGAAAGTAATAACAGTTGCATGCCTGGGTGGGGATTGCTACCCGGCCACACCTATCGGGATAAATCTGCCTAACTCAAACTGGATAAGGAAAGACTACGGTTCAAAATCTGTTACTATCGCAAATATCACCGATGCTTACGACAAAGCGGCATTGGAAGCGCCCAAGAGCCTGTTAAGCGAATTTGCATGGGATGATAAAGAGATAGATCTCATAAAGAAATACGGCACTCTTACCGGCAATCTTCATACCGATCTGCATGAATGTCTCGGACACGGTTCGGGACAACTGATGCCGGGCGTATCGGATGCCGCTCTGGGAGAATATTCATCTTCACTTGAAGAAGCTCGTGCAGACCTGTTCGCCCTTTATTACCTTGCAGATCCTAAAATGGTAGAACTGGAAATAGTGCCGGACGCCGAAGCATATAAAGCCGAATATTCCAATTTTATACGCAACGGCATATTCACGCAGTTCACAAGAGTAGAGTTAGGTAAAACAAACACCCAGGCACACATGCAGGATAGAAAACTTATTTCGGAGTGGTGTTATAAAAAAGGATTGAAAGAGAACAACCCCGGCGCATCGCAGGATGTGATAGAAAAACGGGTAAAAGATGGTAAAACATATTTCGTAATAAACGATTATAAAAAACTGCGTACTCTTTTCGGAGAATTATTATCCGAAGTACAGAGGATAAAATCCGAAGGAGATTTCAATGCAGGTAAAAGCCTGATAGAAACATACGCCGTAAATATAGATCCCGCTCTGCACAAAGAGGTTAAAGAGAGGTTTGAAGCCCTGCAGCTTAAACCTTATAAAGGATTTATAAATCCTGCTATAACTCCTGTTGAGAAAGAGGGAAAAATAGTCGATTATGTAGTATCTTATAATGATGATTATCTCGGCCAGATGATGGAGTACGGTAAGAAATACTCTTTTGAAGAATAATAAATATCCCGTTTACGGCAAAAGGACAACAAACCATGAAACCCTTTAATTTCTCCGGTCTGAGAGAATATTAAAGGGTTTCTTTTTGTCTTAAAAAGATACTTTATAGCTCAGATTGGGAATAATGCTTTTCACCTCCAGTTTTTCTACCTTCTTTGTCCTTTCATTATAAATATACCCGTGCTGTCCCGTAGATCCTCCGAGATTGAGTACCTTTAAAGAAATTTCATGGGAAACCCTCCGCTTATTAATTTTATATCCGGCTGTAATATCCGAAGTAAATATAGACGGAAACTGTTTCGAAAAAACTTGTGTCTGGTCGAAATAAATATCATGCTCCGATTCCGATCTGGCTATATCAACCGGCGTATAATGATCTCCTCCCTGATAAGACAGCCTTATATTTGCAGTAAAAACATTTTGTTTATGTTTACCGCACATCCATTCTTTCCCGACAAGAACGTTTACAATATGACCCCTGTTATATTTTGTATCTCTCCAGACTCCGTCCCCGCCCATATATCTTGAATTGAAAAGCGACCCGGAAACCAGCCAGTAATACCCTTTGTTCAAATACCGTTCTAATGTTATATCAACACCGTAATTTTCACCTTTCCCCGTATTTACCAACGCTTTATCAAGATAATAAATATCATGGTTTATAATAGAAAACGAAGTTCCCGCTTCAACGGGCACATTGTATAGATACTGATAATAAGGTTCCACTTTCAGATGCATATTCTCCGTAATACCCCAATCGTATGAAAGGACAAGATGATGAGCCTTGGCAAAATCCAGATTTATATTCACCGGATTGTCCCCTGTTGCAGGTGTTTTTACATAATAATAATCTAATTTTTCCCTTCTGCTATGCAACCCGTATGCCAATGCTATCGCATGATTTTGTGCAACTTTATACCTTAAAGCTGCACGAGGCTCTACCGACCAGTTATTATTAAGCAGAAATAATTGCGCCGTAACTCCTATATTGGCAGAAAAAACTTCTGTAATGTTAAATGTCGAATTTGTAAAAGCCGAAATCACCGCACTGGAAGCATTCCCTTTCACAATTTTATCCATAGGGGTAACCGGAACGAACGTAGGACTTAAATTAAAATCGAGATCGTACAACAATCCCGTAACCGTAATTCCGGTTCGGTTGGTATGCCCGGAACTGAATTTTTTGTTAAGGCTGGAAGTAAAAACCAGATTCCAGTCCCGGTTTTTAATATCTACCACCGGTAAATATGTTTTTAAATCCTCCGTCATCCTTACATCCTGTTTATTTTCGGAATATGTTGCAGCCAGAGATGTTTTTATCCATGCATTTTTACCTATAAATATTTTATGGCCGATCCCTGTCGCCATTTTCATTAAATCGGTTTTTACCGCTTGACGATCAGAGTATGATTTCCACTTAGTACAATCTTCATCCACTTTCATATTATTAGCATCAACCAATCCGATCCCCCAGACTGAAAAAGTCCCGGCTTTACGTGCGGGAAAATTTAATTTGAAT
The DNA here is from genome assembly GCA_964449975.1 of uncultured Muribaculaceae bacterium. Taxonomy (GTDB): domain Bacteria; phylum Bacteroidota; class Bacteroidia; order Bacteroidales; family UBA932; genus Egerieousia. The sequence goes on along the minus strand of CAYVED010000001.1, from coordinate 130,205 downwards.
GAAATATCCTGGTATTTAAGATTCAGACCGCCTGCCATATCGCCCAAAAGACCGGTAGCCGAATAACGGTAATTCACAATATACGAACTGTTATACTTTTTACTCAAAGGCCCTTCCGAAGCAAAATCGAACCCTAATAAACCAACCTGCACCGTATGTTCGTGTTTGTAGTTGTTTCCGGTACGCATCGACATATCAAAGACTCCCGACAAAGCATTATTGTATTCTGCCGGAAAAGCCCCGTTTAAAAAATCCGAGTTACCCATAACCTGGCTGCTCAATGCCGTAAATATGCCGCCTCCAAGCCCCGCCATATCAGCAAAATGGGTAGGATTCGGTATCTCAACTCCTTCCATGCGCCATTGAAGAAACTGCGGAGAATTACCGTGTACCGAAATGCTGTTACTTGCGACATTTCCCGCAACACCGGCAAAAGAGGAAACCAATCGTGCCGGATCATCGAATCCTCCCGCAAAACGGTTGGCCTCTTCTACACTGAACATCCTTGCCCCTGCAAATGCCGACGGATTCAAAGGCTGTTCCTTATTTACGGAGGGCCGGACAACCACTTTTTCTAAATTCATAATTTTCTCGCGCAAAAGAATCTCGCAATATCCCTCTTTTGCGGAAGTAGCCAACTGCTCTTTAACAATAAGCGGTTCGTATCCCATAAACGAAACACTCAGATCATACCTTCCTACCGGAACGTTTTTTATACTGAAACGTCCCAGAGAATCGGAAACATCGCTTTGAGCCGTATTGACGACTACAACCGAAACAAAAGGAAGCGGTTCGCCCGAGACGGCGTCTTTAACAATACCCCGTACAGTCTGCACCGGCTTATTTTTTACCGTTTCCGTCTCTTTTGCTCCGGGTACTATTACAATATGATTTTCATTCAGTTTATATGTAAACCCGCTTCCTTTCAATAATAAACTCAACACCTCTTTAAGCGGCCTGTATTTCATATTCAGGATAACCTTACGTTCTGAATCAAACTTGGTGGAATTATATGCAATAGTATATTTACTCTGTGATTCAATTTGTTCGAAAGCCTGTTTAATAGTTATATTATGTCCGGCAACGGAAACCTTATCCTCCTGAGCAGTTGCTGCGACCGAACCGGACAACAGTATAATCAAGAAGAAACATTTTTTAAGTTCGTTAATCATATTATTATTGTAATTATTTTATTATTAGAAGTATATGAAAAATCACCCGCTACATCCCGCAATATATTCAGTATACGATCAAGGCTATCCCTGCCTGTAAATTTCATAGAGTACCTGTCGGCGGGAAACGAATCCTGCTCATAAATTATTTTTACACCGAACCGCCTTTCCAATTCCTTAAAAATCTCGCCCATTGTAAGATCATCGAATACCAGAGAGCCGTCTATCCATCCCGTTACGTCCTCCGGAACAATTCTTATGACAGCATTATTCATTTCCGAATCATAAACTAATTCCTGATTGGGAGTAAGCATGTATTTTTCACCGGATAATATAACAGACACCTTACCGCTCGTAAGGGTGGCGGTTGCAATCTTATCATCGGGATAGGCTTTTATATTAAACTGCGTACCCAATACTTCTACGGTAAATTCCCCGGCGGAAACGATAAAACGTTTGGTTTTACTTCTGGTTACCGAAAAGTAGGCTTCACCCGTCAGGCTTATATTACGGACGGTATCTTTAAACCTTCCGGGATAAACAATTTTCGAACAGGCGTTCATCCATACCGTAGAGCCATCGGGCAATTTTATTTGTTTACGCTCTCCGGCCCCGGTTGCTATTTCAATTATTTCTATATGGTTTGCTTGATACACCCACACCCCTGTAAGTACAAGCAAAGGAATAAGTACCGCAGCTACACGGAGTAACGTATGTTTCAGAAACCAACTTCGAGAACTCGTTTCTCCAATTTTTACGTTTACTGCTCTTAATGAAGCATAGACATTTTTATCTGCCTTACCACCAAGTTGCTCCCAAATCTCAAATAAGGTTTCGTCCTTTTCTCTCGAATATGATTCATCCGTTAGCCACTGTTGTATCTTAATCTCTGTATCGGGATTATGCAGCTTGTTGAAATAATGAATAATCAGTTTTGATATATAATTTGCCATAGCTTAGAAATTTAATTTTAGTTTACCACCTGCATTATAGTTCCATTTTTCTTTTTTATCATCTCGCTGGTACTCTGCACCAACACCGAATTGAGAACCGCCACCAAGATTTAACACCATCGAAGCACCTGTTCCTGTCTGTGGAAGTATCACATTAACAGGAGAGTTGAGAGAGCTGCCCGTTAGGTACTGTCCCCACATATTAAAATCGAGTTGGTTTGTGATGGAGTAGTTCAGATTGAACCGAACCCCTGAACGGTCAATGCCGTATGGAAGATGGTCTGAGAACTGCTTGATTGCGAGTAAGCCGCCGGTTACATTTAGCTTACTGTTAAAACTCCATCCCAAAGCTATATACGCAAGATTGTAACTTGCAAGATTGAGGCAATGTTTCTGCTCTCCCTCCAAATAAAAAAACATCTTCTTGCTATATGGAAAGATGGCACTATTACCATAATATTGAGGTGGTAATTTGAGCCTTATACTATTGGTAGTCGTGTCAAAATATGTTTTCGGCTCTTTATAATCCGGCAACATCATTTTTGCATCAATACCAATTGGTTGGATTGGATTATTGATGAGTTCTTGGTTTATTGCCGTTTGCTTTTTCTCTTTTGTGAGAATCTCTTTTTTGTCCTCACTTTGTGCCATTGCCTGAACCGTAAGCAATATACACGATAGTATAAAAAGTATCTTTCGTTTCATATTCGCTGCTTTTACCTATATTACAACTTGCAGCGATAATACTCCCGGCCGGCCTAAATAAAAAACAGCGCCAACAACGAAACCACCTTCCTAAGTTCCTGTAATGCAAGGCTTAGTTGGTTTTCAACAGTCTTTTTACTTATTCCCAGTTTCAGTGCAATCTCGCTGTTGGACATTCCCTTCACCCGGCTTAAAATATAAATCCTGCGCCGCTGTACCGGCATTTCGTTTACGGTCATTTCAATAAGCATAGATATTTCACGGGCAAACATCTCTTCTTCAGGTGTAGCCATATCATCAAAAAAAGAAAAACTCTCTGCAAAAGAGCGTTCGACCATTTTATGTTTCAGAAAATTAAAAGCAGTATTTTTCGCTATGGTATAGAGATAAGAACCGACAGGCTTCCCGGCATTTACGGTCATACGGTTAATCCATAGCTTAACGAATACATCCTGAGCAAGTTCCTCTGCTTCCGGCTCGGATTTTATAATCCCGCAGATAAATAACCTGACCCTATAAAAATATTCTATAAAGATCGCTTCAAAGGCTTTATGATTACCTTCCCGCAATTCTTCAATCTTTGTTTTCTCCATTTATCCGTACTATATTATTATAATACAACTTAAACGGACATTACACCCGGCTTAAATCAGATTTTTATATTTATTTCCCGGCGGCAAAAAATTTGCGATGGAATAACAGGATGTAAATTACGCCTACAGAAATACAGGCGTCGGCAAAATTAAAGATAGGCCTGAAAAAGACAAACTCCTCCCCACCCCATACGGGGAACCAATCCGGAAAACGGGAAGTTATTATCGGGAAATAGAACATATCTACAACCTTTCCGAAAAGGAAAGGAGCGTATCCCCCGCCCTCCGGAAACAGGCCGGCAACAGTGGAAAAAGTGGACTCATTAAAAATAATCCCGTAGAACATGCAATCTATAACATTCCCGATAGCACCTACAAGTATAAGCGATACTCCCACAAGTACCCCCGCAGGAGTATCGGGTCTTTTAATGAGTTTATTAATATAATAAATAATAAATCCTATAAGACCTATTCTGAAAAGACTTAGCAAAAGTTTCCCGAAATCTCCGCCCCACTGCATACCGAAAGCCATACCGTTATTCTCAATAAAATAGATCTGGAACCAGTTCCCGAACACCGGAATACTTTCCCCTATAGTCATATTGAGCTTAACGGCAAGTTTTATTACCTGATCCGCAAGGAGTAAAAAAATAACGAATAAAGTAACGAGTCGCCCTTTTGATAACTTCATATACCTTATCTTTTATTTTTAGCCTCAACACTTAAAGTTGCGTGAGGCACAAGCAACAGGCGCTCTTTAGGAATAAGCTTCCCTGTTTCGCGGCATATTCCGTAAGTTTTGTTCTCTATCCTTATAAGCGCGGCCTCCAAAGATTGTATAAATTTATATTGTCTCTGTGCCAACTGGCCGGATTCCTCTTTAGACAAAGCGGAAGCCCCTTCTTCAAGAACCTTAAATGTAGGGGACGTATCCTCAACATCATTGCTTGAGCTATGGGTAATAGCGGCCTTCAGTTGCTCATAATCGTCTCTTGCCTTTTCCAGTTTCTGCAAGATAACCTCTTTGAACATTTGCAGCTCATCATCGCTGTACCGTACTTTCTCCTGATTCCCAACAACAGAATCATCCTTTCCCTTACTCTTAATTGCATTAGTTGCCATAGTCATTTTTATATTAAAAAAGTAAAGATAATAAATTTCTGAAACTATACTATACTAAATTTTCTCAATCTTAATCGTAATCACATCATCATTGCCCCATTCAACATCGCAGGCTCCGTTTAGTTCATCCGTAAGATCGATTTTCGTACACAGGGTCTGTCCGCATACATAATCGTTAAAATCATTAAGGGAATCGGCCACATCGTCCCTTCTTAATATCTTCACGACAATTTTATCGGTGACCTCAAGTCCGCTTTCCTTCCTCAGATTCTGTATTCTGTTCACCAGCTCACGGGCAACGCCTTCCCTTCTCAATTCGTCGCTTACGGTAATATCAAGGGCTACGGTAAGTTTGCCTTCCGTTGCGACCAGCCATCCGGGCATATCCTCGGAAGTAATTTCGTAATCCTCCCTCTCAAGTATAACCTCTCCGGAAGGTAAAGAAAACTTATAGCTTCCCGATAACTCTATCGCAGCAATATCCTCCTGAGAAAATACGCCGAATGCAGAAGCGATCTCTTTCATCTGTTTTCCGTATTTCTTGCCCAACGTTTTGAAATTAGGCTTTATTTTCTTTGTAATCAACCCGGTAGTATCGGTTATAAACTCAACCTCCTTAACATTCACTTCGCCCAGCACAAGCTTCTGTACTTTGCCGAACTGTTCCTGTATCCTGCCGTCCAGAACCGGTATTATAATCTTTGCAAGGGGCTGCCTTACCTTTATGTTTACCTTACGTCTGAGAGCCAGAACCATAGAAGAACTCAACTGCGCAAGCTCCATTCTCTCTTCCAGATCCTTATCTATATATTCCGTCCGCTCCTGAGGCATCATAACAAGATGTACCGACCCCTCGTTATGACTACCGGAAACGCTATTTAAATCTATAAATAATCTCTCCATGAAAAACGGAGCTATAGGAGCGCCCAGAACCGCAACCGTCTCAAGACATGAATACAAAGTCTGGTAAGCCGATAACTTATCCTCATCCGCCTCTCCGCCCCAGAAACGCTTCCTGTTAAGACGTACATACCAGTTGCTCAAATGATCGCACACAAAATCCTGTATCTTTCTGCCGGCCGTAGTAACGTCATAATTCTCATAACAATCCTTTACGTCTTTTATCAAACTGTTCAATAAAGAAATAATCCACCGGTCTATCTCCGGCCTGCGCACTATATCCACTATGGGAGCCTTATTATCAAATCCATCCACATTCGCATACAGTGCGAAGAAAGAATATGTATTATATAATGTCCCGAAAAACTTCCTTTTAATCTCATCCACCCCGGCAAAATCGAATTTAAGATTATCCCACGGCTGCGCATTGGTAAGCATATACCACCTGAGCGCATCTGCCCCGTATTCATCGAGAGCCTTAAACGGATCTACCGCATTCCCAAGCCTTTTGCTCATCTTGTTTCCATCTTTATCCAGCACCAGGCCGTTAGAGAGCACTGTTTTAAATGCAACGCGGCTGTTTACCATAGAAGCAATCGCATGCAGGGTAAAGAACCATCCCCTGGTCTGATCCACTCCCTCCGCAATAAAATCCGCCACCTGGCCGAACTCCGGAGAACCGAGGCGCTCCAACCCTTCCTGAGCGAACGGCATTGCGCCGGAATCAAACCACACGTCAATCAAATCCAGCTCTCTCTTCATAGGTTTCCCGCCGGGAGAAACGAGCACATAACCATCCACATAAGGACGGTGCATATCTATCCTTTCATAATTCTCCTTACTGAAATCACCAGAAACAAAACCTTTATCCTTCAGCGGATTAGAAGGCATAAATCCGGCTTTTACAGACTTCTCCAGTTCATCGTAAAGCTCCCCTAAAGATCCTATACATATCTCCTCCGTTTTATCTTCCGTCCTCCATATAGGAAGCGGAGTACCCCAGTAACGGCTTCTGGAAAGATTCCAGTCCTGCAGGTTTTCAAGCCATTTCCCGAATCGTCCGGTTCCGGTACTTTCCGGTTTCCAGCTAATGGTATTATTCAGATCTATCATTCTCTGCTGTACTGCCGTAGTCCTGATAAACCAAGAATCCAGAGGATAATACAGCACAGGCTTATCGGTTCTCCAGCAATGAGGATAAGAGTGCGTATGTTTCTCTATCCTGAACGCTTTGTTCCTCTGCTTCAACATAACGCAAATCTCCAAATCCAGGGTCTCCGCATCGGAAGCCAGAGTCGCATCATAAGCATTCTTCACATAATGCCCGGCAAAGGAACCGTACTCCTCCATATTTACACGATCCCTTACAAAATCCGGATGCATATCCTCTATCCTGTATAATCTGCCGGTTCTGTCAACCATAGGCTGGTTCAACCCGTCGGCATCCGCAACAAAAAAAGGAGCTATATTATTGGCCTTTGCAACCCTGTCGTCGTCCGAGCCGAAAGTAGGGGCTATATGGACTATCCCCGTACCATCCGATGTAGTAACGAAATCTCCCGTTATCACCATCATGGTATTAGGTTCCGGCGCAATCCACGGGATCAGTTGCTCATATCTTATTCCCGATAAAACCTTACCCTTAACAGCGCTACCCAGCACTCTGAAAGGAACCAGCTTGTCTCCGGTTTTGTAATTATCAATGGCTATATTTTCCGCCTTCTTATTAAAAAGACTATAAAGAAGATCTTTAGCCACTATATATACCGCCGGAAGCCCGGTATAAGGATTAAATGATTTTACTCTTAAATACTCTATCTCTGGGCCTACGCAAAGAGCCGTATTAGAAGGCAGTGTCCACGGGGTAGTAGTCCATGCCATCATAAAAAGTTCGTCACCGGGAATAGATCCCCCCTCGTCCTCATAAAGGAACGCGCTCTTTTCATCCCTGACCACTTTAAACTGTACTACGGCTGTAGTATCCTTAACATCCCTATAACATCCCGGCTGATTAAGTTCGTGCGAACTAAGCCCCGTACCCGCGGCGGGAGAAAACGGCTGTATAGTATATCCTTTATACAGAAGTCCTTTGCCATAAATATCTTTCAGCAGATACCATAAAGTCTCGATATACTTATTATCATAAGTAACATAAGGATTATCCATATCCACCCAATACCCTATTCTCTCGGTAAGCGTAACCCATTCCCTGGTATATTTCATAACCTCCTTGCGGCAGGCAGCATTATACTCATCTACGCTTATTTTTTTACCTATATCCTCTTTCGTTATTCCCAGCATTTTCTCAACTCCAAGCTCAACGGGAAGGCCGTGGGTATCCCAGCCTGCTTTACGATGCACAAGATAACCGCTCTGGGTCTTATACCTGCAAAAAACATCCTTTATTGCCCTGGCCATTACATGATGTATCCCAGGCATACCGTTAGCAGAAGGAGGTCCTTCGAAGAAAACATACTTTTTAGCTCCTTCCCTTGTCCTGATAGTATTCTCAAAACATTTCTCTGCTTTCCACTTCTCTAATATACTGCGATTTATCTCTACAAGATCTAAATTTTTATATTCTGCAAAACCCATGTCTTATAATTTTTGAATTTGCAAAGATAAGATAAATACCTATTTTTGAAAAAAAATTACTTTTATATATGAATTTACCTATTCCGGATATTATCATCATTATAATCATCATATCTTCCGCCGTATGGGGAGTATTCAAAGGGTTCGTATCCCAGGCGGTAAGCATAGCAGCTTTGATAGCGGGAGTCTGGTGTGCTTTTAAATTCTCGAATTATCTCTCTGCACAAATAAAAGAACTCTTTTCAATATCCGCGGAACAATCAACGCTTCAGATAATAATGTTTATAGTTATCTTCATAGCCGTAATAATACTGGGGCATTTAATAGGAAAAGCAATAGAAGGAGTAGTAAAATTAAGCATGCTGGGCTGGCTCAACCGTATTCTGGGTTTTCTTTTTGCCGGCCTTAAAGCCATAATCATACTCTCCGTCATAGTCTATATCATAAACTATACGAACAATATATGGGAGATCATCCCCAAAGAGACGTTTTCCGGATCAAAGTGCTATAAATTTCTTACCGATTTCTCGGCAAAGATATTTCCGTACATGCAAAATATTTTAAAATAATACGGACTTTTATTTTAAGCCGGGGACACCTTACAGGCATCCGGATCCCGCATTATTGATGATTCCGGAATAAATAACCTCATTTTTATTTTTCCGGAATAAAAAGGCGGAGTAAAAAATGAGATTTTTACTTTTTGTCATACGGAAATCTTTTCATACTGCACAAATTTGCCTTCACGAAACAGGAATAAAAAATAAGGCAAAATGGAACAGCAGCAGTTAAAATCCGGAAAATATCCTTCCGCCAGGATAAAAGAAAATCAAAAGAAATACCGCAACCTCAGGGAGTCCTTAAAAAACAATGCGGGAGAATTCACCGGAAATTCGCCGGACACATTTCTTTTTCCATACAAACACACATTTACAATAATATATATTACAATACTAATCATAACGTTCGTAATATGTACGATTACATTTATACAGCTCCATACTTCCGGCATATAAGAAGCGTATAGAACAGAGGTGTTTATGCCGGCAGGGTACCGGGCGGAGAGGCTTTCGGGGGATAGGCCTTGCAGGGAACGGACAGAAGGGACGGTACCCTTTTTAATTAACATTACAATAACCCCGCGTTTTAATTATAATCCTATGAAGAAAGGAATAAAGATAAAACAACAAGATCAACACGATTGCGGAGCGGCATGCCTTTGTTCGATAGGAACATGGCTCGGTGTAAAAATGCCACAGGCAAAAATAAGGGCGTTATGCGGATGCACCGCAGAAGGAATTACGATAAAAGGAATAATAGAAGGTGCGGGAAAAATGGGACTGAGCGCAAAAGCCTATAAATCTCCCGACAAAAAAATAGATTCCATTTCCGGTATAAAAACCCCCTTCATAGCCCATATAAAAACCGATGACGGCTATCTTCATTTTATAGTAATATACAGGGTGGAGAAAGAACATATCCTGATTATGGACCCGGCATACGGCGCATTCTCGGTAATTCCTCATCCGAAATTCAGGGAACAATGGAGCGGATACATAATAATAATAGTTCCAGGAGACGGCTTTATCAAAAAAGACGAAACCAGCTCGCTTTTTATAAGATTGATTTCCATACTCCACTTTCACAAAAAAGAGATTATCCTGGCCCTGGCAGGCTCTGCCGTACTGGTCATAATAGGAGTAAGCAACTCCATATTCCTGCAAAAAATAATAGACGATGCCATTCCGGGCGGAAATATACCCATGCTCGCCGCAATTTCCGTACTGATATTCATATTAACAAGCTTCTCTTTATATATAGGATACGCCCGTACAATGTTTCTTATCAGGAACAGCATAAAAATAGATACAAGGCTTATATTCTGCTATCTGGAAAAACTTTTCAAACTTCCCGTAGAATTTTTCCACAGGTATTCCGGAGGCGACATAAATTCCAGGATAGGAGACGCATTTAAAATAACCGCCTTCATTTCGGAGGGACTGGTTTCCGCAATGATAAGCATAATCACATTAACGGCATCCTTTATAATAATGTTCCTGTACAACGGCAGACTGGCCTCTTTAATATTGCTTTTCATACCGCTATATGCCGGACTTTATTACATATCGGCACATATAAACAAAAAATATAATCACAAACTTGCCGTATGCGGCGCCAGGTTCCAGTCAGACATACTGGACAGCCTTAACGGAATAATGACAATAAAACACTTCGGTGCGGAAGCCCTGTCCGCCGGAAAAATTGAAAAAAGCTATACAGATCTGGCATACAACCTGAGCAGGGCGGGAAAAGCCGTAAATATTTCTGGCATCATCGGGGAGGGAATTACAAAAACCCTGACCGCTACAATACTCCTGGGAGGATCCTTTTACGTATTGAATAAAGGCATGAGCGTAGGAGAGCTGGTATCTTTCTACACTCTCAGTTCCATGTTTACATCCCCGCTGAACAATCTTATAAATATGAATAATATGGTCGCCGAAGCTGTAGTATCGTCCGAAAGGCTTTTCGAGATAATGGATATGGAACAAGAGGCCGGATATGAAGAAGAATTCAATAAATATCCTCCGGCTATACCGGATACCGTTCCCGACATAACAATCTCGGATTTATCATTCTCATATCCGGGCAGGAATCCGGTATTCTCCAATCTGAACATTACTGTTCCGGCAGGAAAAATAACAATACTGAAAGGAGAAAGCGGATGCGGGAAAAGCACATTGGGGGCTCTGCTGCTAAGGGATTTCGATCCGGTGCAAGGCAAAATATTTTTAGGAGGAACGGATATAAAAACCATTAATATAAAACAATGGAGAGAGTACATAACAATCGTTCCGCAAAAATCGCATCTGTTCGACTGTCCGCTACTGGAAAACATAACATCCGGAGATGCTTATCCGGATATGACGGAGATAATGAAAATATGCTCGGATCTGGGAATGATGCCTCTTATAAAAAAACTGCCGTCGGGACTTATGACAAACATAGGAAAAGAGGGAATATACCTCTCCGGCGGAGAGATACAGAAAATATCCGTAGCAAGAGCTTTATATAAAAATCCGGGTATAATAATCTTTGACGAAGCTACATCCTCGCTCGATGAAGCCTCTGAAACCTTCATTCTGAATAAAATGTCGGCGCTAAAGGACGAAGGAAAAACAATAATCATGATAACGCACAAAACAGCACACACGGAATATGCGGACAAGATAATAAATATAAAATAAAATGAGTGCGCGCTCGAAGTGGTAGCCTACGCAGCACTTACCGGTAGGCATAAATTTTTAAAACTCACTATTATGGAAGAGATCAGATCAAGCGGATTAGAGAGTATTACAGCCGGAGAACTGCAGATAAGGGGCGGTTTTTCATGGATAAGGGCGATAAAAGGACTTATCCGTCTTGGAACAGCAGTAAAAAGATTCGTAAACGAATACCGGGAAGAGATCGAAAGAGGATTTAAACGCGGCTGGGAATCAATTTAAATTAAATTAAGAAACTGTTTTGATTTTATCATAAAACATGAACGATAAACAATATACGGGAAAAGGCTTGTAGAAAGTCAAAACAGGTTCTAAAACAATGGAGGAATTTACCATGAACGATATGATAGAATTAATGCCGTCAGAATGCGTAACAACCGCCGGCGGGAAAAGCGAATTTATAGCAGACATCGTAGAAGCCGTTTTCAAAGGGTTAGGAGCATTCGCAAAATTGCTATACCTTGCAAACAAACACAGGCAGGCCGGATTAACCAGGCAAATGGCAATGGGAGACCAGACATTATGGAAATAACGTTATCCATACATTAGAAAACAACCGGAGAGGGTGTTAAAATTAAATTTTTGCCCCTCTCCTGCTGTTTTTTCAACAATTCGATACATTTTTCAGGAAAATTCTGCAAATACTATGCAAATAAATTATAACTTTGTGGAATATCATCATTTTAAAATGAATAAAATATTAAAATCAATTATTCCGGCCCTTATATTGTTTGTCGGGACAAATGCTGCGGCGCAAGATATATGGACTCTTGAAAAATGTATAGAATACGCGCATAAAAACAATCTTCAGATACAACAGCAGAAACTTAATGTAGAGCAATCGAAGAACAACGTCCTGCAATCAAAGCTGGATTTTATTCCCAACGTCAGCGCCTCTATGAACCATAATATGAGCTGGGGACGTTCCGTCAACCTGCAGGATCTGGAGATTATTAAAAACAAACTGTCCCAGAGTACGGGTTTAAGTTTAAGCGCCTCCCTTTCCATATTTGACGGATTCGCAAAACATAATACATTAAAAAGCAATAAAGTTCAACTGGAAATATCCGGTCTGCAAGTTGAGAAGCTGAAAAATGAAATATCCATATCCATAACACAGGCCTACCTGCAGGTACTCCTTGCAAAAGAAATTGAGAAAACGGCGCAGGAGAGCTATAAAAGTGTCGGTTCGCAGGCAGACAGATCCAGAAAGCTGGTAGATGCAGGGAGCCAGCCTTACGGCTCTTTGCTTGAAGTACAAGCCCAACTGGCTGCGGAAAAAGTACAACTGGTTATCGCACAGAATAATGTAAAAACAAACATTCTCACTCTTATCCAGCTTCTGGACATGCCTGTAAATACTGACTTTAATATATCTTACGCAGAAAATACGAAAAATATCACGGAACCGTTCAATCCGGAGAATATCGACAACATTTATAACTCGGCATTAAATCTCCCGGAAATAAAAAGCTCCGAACTCTCTCTGGAAAACAGCAAACTCCAATATAAAATACAAAAAGGTGGAGCATTACCGAAAATATCATTCTCGGCAGGATACGGAACATATTACAGCGACGGACAATCACAGGCCTTCTTTACACAGTTCAACGATAACCGCAACCCTTCGATAGGATTCGGACTGAGTATTCCCATATTCAGCGGATGGAGAAGCAATATTTCAATCAGGAATGCCCGCCTCTCGGTAAAAAGTGCGGAAATAGAGCTAAAAAAAACTCACCAGACATTATATAAGCAGATACAGCAGGCATATAATGAAGTTCTCTCATATTATGAAAGATACAAAGCCGCCGAACAGAACATGAAATCCTCGGAAGAATCTTTCAGTTACACGGAAAAGAAGTTTAATCTCGGAATGCTCAGCGGAACGGATTATACGGTAGCAAAGACAAATCTTTTCAAAACACAATCTGAATATTACCAGACAAAATTCCAGTATATTTTCCAACTGAAAATACTTGATTTTTACAAAGGTATCCCAATAAAACTATAAATTATAAATAAAATGAATCTAAAAAAATTTTAAACGTATAACCGTATGAAACGAAATAAAAAACGAGTTTTTATAATTATAGCAGTTCTTATAATTATTATCCTGGTAATAGCCGGAATAAATAAAAAAGACAAGGGAGTGAGGGTTACGGTAGAATCGCCGCAAATAAAGACAATAGTAGAAACAATCCCGGCAAACGGAAAAATCCAGCCGGTAACGGAAGTCAAAATAAGTCCCGACGTATCCGGGGAAATCATAACGCTCAACTATAAAGAAGGCAACACCGTGCAAAAAGGTGATCTTATAATACAAATAAAACAAGACGTATACATATCCTCCAGAGACAGGGCCGAAGCATCCCTCAATGCCGTACGGGCGCAATATCTCCAGCAAAAAGTCCAGATGGAGCAAACAGAACTTAATTACAAACGTAATAAAACCCTCTTTGAACAAAAGGCCATATCCGCTGCAGATTATGAAAACGCAGTTTCCCAGTACGAGAGTGCAAAAGAGCAACTTAAGGCCGCCGAATTTAATATTAAAAGTTCCGAAGCCGCCCTTAAAGAAGCAGAAGAAAATCTGGTAAAGACCAACATATATGCGCCCATGACGGGAATCATATCAAAACTTAGCGTGGAAAAAGGAGAACGCGTGGTAGGAACGACACAGATGGCCGGTACGGAAATGTTCCGCATAGCCGACCTGGATAAAATGGAGGTGCTTGTGGACGTAAATGAAAATGATATTATAAGACTGAAACAGAAAGACACCGCCATTATAGAGGTAGATGCTTATCCCGACAGAAAATTCAAGGGAATAGTGACACATGTGGCCAACTCTGCAAAAAAGAGCGGCACTACCACCTCCGAACAGGTTACGAATTTTGAAGTAAAAATATTCATTCTTGAAGAATCTTACAAAGATCTGCTTGAAAAAAGCCCTATCCCTTTCAGACCGGGAATGTCGGCTTCCGTATCCATACAGACCGAAACAAAAAAAGACGTGCTAACAATACCTCTGCAGTCCATAACCACCCGTGCAGGACTACTGGATAAAACACCGGAGAGTATAGGAGTTCCACAGCAGGTATTTATCTACAATCCCGGAACAAAAAAAGTTGAAGTAAGACTTATTAAAACCGGAATACAGGATATGACAAGCATCGAAGTCACGGAAGGGCTTACCGACAGCGTACAAATCGTTATTGCCCCTTACAGCGCCATAAACAAAGACCTATTTAATAACTCACTCGTAACGCTCAGAACGGACGAAAAAGAAAATAGTCCTTCCGCAAACATAAACGTACAGGTAAATTAGCGCTTTTTACATAAACATGTTATATTAGCGCCCCTAATTGCTACTGGAATGTCCGATCTAATACTGATATTAGAGACAGCCACAGAATCATGTTCTGTGGCCCTCTCTTGCGGTAATAATATTATCGCAGAAAAATATATAAACCAACCGAAAGCCCATGCATCGCTTCTTGCCTTATATATAAAAGAGATATTGGAAGAGAATAATATTTCTGTACGGGATTGCGCTGCAATAACCGTAAGCAAAGGGCCGGGGTCATATACCGGATTAAGGGTAGGCGTTTCATGCGCCAAAGGATTATGCTATGGAGCCGGCAAGCCTCTAATAGCCGTAGATACGCTCTCATGCATATCACAAATGGCTATAGACTCTATGCAGAATACCTTAGGAGCAAATATTCCTTTTCTTATCGTCCCTATGATAGACGCCAGGAGAATGGAAGTCTATACCGCAACATTCAATACAAAAGGAGAACAAATATCAAAAACCCAGGCATTGATCCTGGACGAAAACAGTTTCAGGGAGGAACTTGAAAAAGGAAAAGTATTGTTTACCGGTAACGGAGCCTCAAAATTCAGACAACTTATAGAGAAAAACCCCAACGCCCTGTTTGCAGAACATCTGCCGCACGCATCCGGAATGAGAAAATATGCTTACTATTCCCTGGTAAACAAAAATTTCGAAGACCCGGCATATTTCGAGCCTTTTTATCTGAAAGAGTTTATAGCCGGCAAACCGAAAAAACTCTTTTAGAACACGACACTCATTACATCAGTACATCAACCGGAATAATCCCCGTTTTCTTCAGGTTATTTACCGCCTGGTTATATTTATCCGCACGTTCAAGAATTTCAGGATTGTGTGCATCCGTTCCTACAATCACCCTGCAATTCTCTTCAGCGGCTATTTCCCAGAACTCCCTGCAAAAAGAACTCAGTAAATAATTGCACTCCAGAAGGATATTAAGATGATGCGCTGCCCGGCAAAGTTCCCTGGCGACACTTTCGCAATGCTTATCAAAATAATAATAACTGCACATAAATAAATCAGGATGAGCCATACATTCAAAAAGACCGCTTTCCATTCCTTTAACAGAACTATCGAGATATAACCGTAAATCCGATGGAGTGACGGCATTGGCAAAATAAAGGCATCCTTTTTCATTATAAGGAAAATGATTCCCGAAAATAAGATAGTCCAATTCAAAACGCTCCCGCAGTTCTTTTAACCATAAAATATAATCGGGGAAATACTCACACTCCAACCCTGTCTTAATATCGATTTGATCTCTGTATCTGGCCCGCAAAAAACGTAATGACTCCACATATCCGTTAAGTTCAGTCTCTTTCATACGTATAGGAGAACTATATCCGCCGGTAAAAGGCCACGGAGTATGATCTGAAAATCCCAATACGGAAAAACCGCCTGTTATAGCGCTCTTTATGTACTGCTCATCATTTCCGGACGCATGCTTACATCTGAAAGTATGGGTATGATAATTAGTTTTCATTTATCTTTCCGGAAACCGGTCAACTCCCGCGCTATATTTTACATACGTAAATATCTTCACTTCACAGCTTTGGCTATCTCGGCATCCAGTTTCGATTTTTCGAATACATTTTTGGCCGTGATGGCTCCGCTACGGTCAAATACAAATAATGCGGGAACCGATTCTATATTATACATCGTAACGGCAGGAGATACGACCCCACGTCCGTCGCAAACGTTTATCCACGGCAATCTCTGTTCTTTAACCACAGTAGCCCAGGCGGTTTTATCATTATCCACACAAACTTGATAAATTTCGAATCCGGACGGTTTATATTTATTATACAAACTCATAAGATCTTGATTATAGAGCTTTTGATTAACATCCCGGGTACTCCAGAACATTAATATAAAAGGCTTTCCCGACAAAGAACTTAAAGATACTTTATCCGAATTTATATCAGGCAAGGCAATATCGGGAAAACTACTCTCTCCGGCGGAAGAAAGCCTTTCGGAAAAAGCCGTAATATTCTCCATCTTATCGATCTCCGATTTCAGCGCCTTTACATAAACCGAATTAGGATAAACAGGCTGAAGGGAATCATATACCCTTTTGAAGAACAAACCATCCTTGACATCCGCAAATACCGGCAGATCCTCCGTAAACTGCTGATATAACAGGGCGATATTCGTAAAAGAATGCGGATTACTCATAATACTCCTTATAGCCCCTTGTTTATGTTTAACATACAGTTTCCCAAGTTGCAGCCTTATCTCCTTAATCCCATTCTCATTTTTAGCATCAACAACATTCAATAATTCACGCGATAAGGAATCAAATTTATCTATAGCGTCAAGCAGTTCCTTTTCAATCTTATCGAGCAATACGGATTCTTCCGAGCCTGATATTGACAAGCCGTTACCGAGCGTATCTACCGAAACCCGAACCCTGTCGCCCGGTTTAAGAATCAGGGATGCAAGTTTTTTCCTATTATACGACAAATAATAAAAATTAGGAGAGACATCGCCGGGTTTAACCTTGAAATTACCCTTACCGGATGCATTGGTCTTCACCGTATCTATAACCTTTATCTGATTAACGGCAAGCCTGGAAACAATAATCTCTCTTGAGTCCGCACCGGCAATATCAATATCCACCACCGCAATATCTTTTTTACCGCAAGCTACGGCCGATAACGCTATCAGGGCTGAAATAATAGTTTTTCTCATACGTTTAAAATTCTTTAGTTACATTTCATTTTATAACACTCTTTCTATTCTCAACGGTGTTATACAGCTCGCTAAAGCTCGGTTTATAAAAAATTTTCAGAGCGATAATAACCGCTTCGCTCTCGAATAAACTTCTTTTGATCATCGCCTTAAGCAGGATATATGATAAAAAAAGCTCATGTTAGGTTATATATTTTTTCCGATTCAGAGTTTACAATCTCATAAATTCCTCCGAAATCTTATTGGCGATCTCGCCGAATTCATCGCGGGACAATACTAATTTCTGTTTTTTAAAATCCAGATCACCTTCGCTCTGAAGAGGTATAAGATGAATATGCGCATGCGGAACCTCCATCCCAAGTACCGCTACTCCAACTCTTTTGGAAGGAACGGCGGCATCTATCGCTTTGGCGACCTTACGTGCAAAATCCCACAACCCGGAATGCACATCCTCCGGAAGATCGAACAGATAATCCACCTCTTGTTTAGGTATAACAAGAGTATGTCCCTTGGAAACAGGATTTATATCCAGAAAAGCATAATAATTATCATCCTCCGCAACCTTGTACGAAGGAATCTCCCCATTAACGATTTTAGTAAAAACAGAAGCCATAATCCGTTTAATTAAATTGAAATATTCAGAATTTCCAGCTTCATAACTCCGCTCGGAACATGTACCTCCACTATATCTCCTTTCTTTTTCCCTATAAGAGCTTTTCCTATAGGAGTCGCAGCCGCAATCTTACCTTCTTTCAGATTCGCCTCACTCTCTCCTACGAGGGTATACTCCACAACCACATTATTATTAAGATTCTTAATCTTAACTTTATTGAGCATCTGAACCTGTTCGGTATTTATCTTGGACTCATCTATAATACGGGCATTTGCTATCTTATCCTGTAACTGCGAAATTTTAAGTTCAAGCAATCCCTGGGCCTCTCTTGCAGCGTCATACTCTGCATTCTCCGACAAATCCCCTTTATCCCTTGCCTCTGCTATCGCCTTGGAAATAGCAGGTCTCTCCACAGAGATCAGGTGTGCCAGTTCGGTTTTCAGCCTTTCCAGGCCCTCGGCTGTTAAATAGTGTACTTTTGACATAACATAAAAAAATTAAAAAGAATCCCGATAGTTCAGGACCCTTTGATACAAAGATAATACTATTTTATTTCAAAATCAAAAATCCTTATATTTAGGTTTAAGTATTTCGGAAAAAAGAATCAGATCTCCGGGATTCAGTTTCAATCTCTTTCTTAATCCGGCAGAAACGGCAAGCGATCCGTCACCCGTTTTCATCTCCTGTTTTCCCTTTATGGTATCCGGCCTTATGACATCGGAATTTTCAATGCTGTCAGCCAGTTCGTTATTATACTTTAACTCATCTACGGGTAAAATTTCCCGTGCGGAAGCCAGATCAAAACGTCCGAAAACATCCTCTTCCCCAACTTTATTTACGGCTTTTTCCCGGGAAATCCCGGTCTTACCTTCTACGGAGAAATCAAAAGGATCATCATTTTCCTCAATATCCGCTCCGTAGCCGGTCTTATCATCAATAGTGTCCGTCCCGGTATAAATACTGTTCTTATATTTCCCTCCCGACAAAAAAGCTTCCAAAGGATTATTAAGTATCTTGCTGAAAGAAAGTTCGTCATCCGCACCGGTCTCTTCCGGCCTCCGTACCGTAGTATTCTTCTTTCCCTTTTTTTTCTGTTTATCATCAAAAAAAGAATAAACGCCTATGAGTATAGCCGCAATAGCAGTAATAATACTTATAAGACCGGAATCAAACTTATACATAAACACACCGTTTAGATTCAACAAATATACATTAAATTTCTTACAGAAAGAAATTAACGCAATTTTTTGACCATTTTGGTTTTAAGAAAACCGTAGGCGAACTCCTTATCCCTTGCAAGCTGTTCCTTCAGCATATCAAGCGAAGAAAATTTTCTCTCATCCCTTATCTTGCCTACAAACTCTATCTTAATATCGAGACCGTAAATATCCTCGTCGAAGTCAAGAATATGCGTCTCAACCGTCCTTTCATTATTATCCCCCACAGTAGGGCGCATACCTATATTGCATATACCCATATACACTTTATCTAGCACCTGCACGAAAACGGAATATACCCCGTCGGCAGGAAGGATTTTCAACGGATCATAAAGCCTCATATTTGCAGTGGGAAACCCCATGGTTCTGCCTATTTTCTGTCCCGATACGACAACGCCGCTCAGTCCGTACCTGTATCCCAGAAATTCATTGGCAGTAGTCACATCTCCCGCCTGTATCAGTTTCCTTATCTTAGTAGAGCTTATTATATTATTCTCTAAAATAAACTCATCCGCCTTTACTATCTTTATCCCTATACTTTCCGCAACAGAGATCATTTCCCGATGCGGAATATTATCATGCCCGAACCTGTGATCGTACCCTATTACAAGAGTCGAAACGTCATACTTATCTTTAAGAAGAGACAAAAACTGCTCTGTAGAAAGTTTACTGAATTCTTTATTAAAAGGTATAGTGATAAATTTATTAACCCCCAATCTTTTAATAAGCTCTTTCTTCTCCTGCAAAGAGTTCAGCAGACGCAGATCATACGCCTGCTGTTGGAGAACATTCCTCGGATGCGGCCAAAAAGAGATTACGACGCTCTTCTTCTCCTCCCTCCGGGCTATTTCGCATAACAAGGCAAGAACTTTGCCGTGCCCCTTATGTACTCCGTCAAAAAAACCTGTCGCCGCTACAACCATTTCACCAACTCAAAATCCTGTCTGTGAGGCAAAAGAGGATTCTTAGCATATAACCTGCAAGCTACCTGATATGCCCCCGTCCTGTCCGGAATTATATTACAGGCGTAAGTTGCTACGCCATCCTTAAATTCAGCCAGCTCATAATTAAACACCTCTTTTACCGAAAGCGTTCCCTTCTTATTATATTCAGCAAGAATAACCTCCACTCCCAGATCATGAGGATTTATCTCACCTATAAACAACTTTATGTCTGCCGAATATTCAGAACCGAGAAGTAGCGCCCCGGAAGCATTACTTATTTTTGATGAAGACAATATCTCTATCATAGACCACTCCCTACGCATATTCTTCTTCCATACAGCCAACTCCTTGGCCATGGCAAAATCATCGGCGATAATCCGGTTATACCTCTCCGACAAAGGATTATAATATTGTCTTATATAATCCTCCATCATCCTGTTGGTGGTAAAATTACAAGCAACTTCAGCAACACAATTTTTTATTGTATCGATCCATGCCGAAGAAATTCCCCGTTTATCCTTATCATAAAATCTCGGCGCAATATCGGTATCTATGATATTGTAAATGGTAGCAGCATCAAGTTCGTCCTGGAAATCCTGATTATCATAGGTTCTTTCCATCTGCAAAGCCCAGCCGGCCCCTTCCCTGTATCCTTCCACCCACCATCCGTCAAGTACCGAAAAATGCATAACCCCGTTCATCACCGCTTTTTCCCCGCTGGTACCCGAAGCTTCCAGCGGCCTTGTAGGGGTATTCATCCAAACATCCACCCCCTGTACAAGATACTTTGCAAGAGTTATATCATAATTAGGAACGAAAACTATCTTTCCTATAAACTGAGGCATTTTGGATATTTCTACAATATGTTTTATAAGATCCTGCCCCGCCTTATCAGCAGGATGGGCTTTCCCGGCAAACAGGAATTGCACAGGATGTTCAGGATTATTCACAATCTGCTCAAGCCTTGCAAGATCCCTGAAAAGCAAATGAGCCCTCTTATACGTGGCAAACCTTCTTGCAAACCCTATCGTAAGCACGTCATCCCTCAGTATCTTCTTTATCTTTACAATATGATGCGGTGCATAATGGTTTGTAGCCGAAGGATTTGACAAAACATCCCCTACTTTCTCTATAAGCCTGGTTTTAAGCTCTTTCCTAACGCCCCATATTTCATCTTCGCTTACGCTCCTTATGCCGTTAAAACAGCTCTTATCATAATGGTGCGATGCAAAATCTTTCCCGAAAACTTTTGCATGTATCTCTTTCCACTGGGGAGCAGTCCATGTCGGATAATGCACTCCGTTGGTAACATAGCCTACATGCAACTCTTCGGGCAGGTATCCCGGCCATAGTTCCGATAATACCTCCTGGCTTACCTTACCGTGCAGCCAACTCACTCCGTTCACCTCTTGAGAAAGATTGGCCGCAAGATTGCTCATAGAAAATTTTTCCGAACCGTTATAAGGGTCTATCTTTCCCAGCGCCATTAACTGCAGCCAGTCGATTTTAAGTCTTGCCGGATAATGCGCTATATATTTCCTTAGCAAATCTTCCGAAAAAGCATCGTGTCCCGCAGGCACGGGAGTATGGGTGGTATAAAGAGAAGAACTGCGTACCACTTCCCTGGCCTCGTTGAACGACAGGTTATTATCCTGCACATATTCCCGGAGCCTCTCCAGTCCTATAAATGCGGCATGTCCTTCATTACAATGATAAACATCCGAATAGATACCCATAGCCCGGAGAACTCTTATGCCTCCTATACCCAAAAGCAACTCCTGTTTCAGTCTGTTTTCCCAGTCCCCTCCGTAGAGCTGGTGTGTAACGCTCCTGTCTTCCGGAAGATTCTCGTTAATATCGCTGTCAAGCAGATATAAATTCACCCTTCCTACTTCCACTTTCCATACCCTCGCATATATATTCCTTCCGGGAAATGCAATAGAAGTCATAACCCAGTTATTCTGTTCGTCCATCAGCGGGATGGCAGGCGTTTTGGTAAAATCCTGCGGCTCGTACAAAGACACCTGATCTCCCTGAGCCGAAAGCTGCTGCGTAAAATATCCGTATTTATACAGAAACCCTACCGCCGTCATATTTACGTTCATATCGCTGGCTTCCTTCAGGTAGTCTCCGGCCAATATGCCCAGGCCGCCGGAATAGATTTTAAGAGAAGTATCCAGTCCATATTCCATACAGAAGTATGCGATCTCAGGAGAAGAAGCCTCTTTTTTAAGCTCCATATATTTCATAAAATCCGCATAAACGGCATCCAGCTTCCCTATAAATGCATCATCGGCAGCAAGCTCCTTATACCTCTTAAGACCTATCATATCGAGCATGGCTATAGGATTCCCGTTAGAGAGCTTCCAAAGCTCGCGATCCGCCGTCCTGAACAAATCTATAGCCTCCTGGTTCCAGCACCACCACAGATTCTTAGATAAAATATCCAGAGCTTTAAGCCTGCTGGGAAGGCTCTTGTTAATAAGCAGACTCCTCCATTCCGGAGTATTTACTTTAAAATTACTGAAAGAATGTTCTTTCTCTTCCTTATATTCAGGAAATGCACCGTTTCTCATCACAACTTTTTCCAAAGATTTAACATACGCCTGCTCATAGTATTTAATATTGTTTTCCCATAAAGCTATCTTAGAAACATCCCTGGCGTTAAGGGAATATTTCTCTCTCTGCACGCCGTCAAGCCCGGAGACCTCTATTATTTTGGCAATAACTCCATCAACAACCATATCATAATTGGAGTCGTTCCTTTCCAATATCTCTATACCGGGATGCGCCTCCTTATAATAATCCCTTACCCACAGCCCGAACCCGGCAAGCGAGGTCGTAACCGTAGGAACCCCGAACGCAAGACTTTCCAACGGCGTATATCCCCAAGGCTCATAATAAGAGGGAAATACAGTAAGGTCAAGCCCCACCAGCAAATTATAATATGTGGTATTGAATATTCCATCGTTACCGTTAAGATAAGAAGGAATAAACATGACGCTTATATCATTCACTCCGGCATCAAAACCGTACGATTTTATTTTATTATATATCGTATCATATTCCGGTTCCGCCAGATGGTGGGTAGTACACGTAGTATATCCGGCATAAGCAGGATCTTCATTCAACTTGGCGATAATATCTTTATCCGGCCCGTTATTCCAAGCGGGTATCATCACGCAGGCCAGTATTTTCCGTCCGGCATATCCGCCGTTCTTTATACGCCCTACCGCATCCAGAAATACGTCGATACCCTTATTCCTGTATTCATACCTGCCGCTGATTCCTATAATTACGGTATTTCCAGGATATTCCACCCCGTGCATGGCCCCGGCTACGTCCAGTATCCTTGCTCTGGCCGCGTCCCTGTACACATTATATTCGTCATCATTAGGCGTAATGCTGTTCTCAAAACCGTTGGGAGTAACAATATCCACGCTCCTTTTAAGGAACTGCGCACACTCCACTGCAGTAATATCGCTTACGGTAGTAAAAATATCGGCATTAGCGGCAGCCGTCTTTTCGAGGGAATGTCTTGCCATGACACCGAACTGTCGGGCTTTTTCATCTCCGTCA
Organism: uncultured Muribaculaceae bacterium; assembly: GCA_964449975.1. Taxonomy (GTDB): domain Bacteria; phylum Bacteroidota; class Bacteroidia; order Bacteroidales; family UBA932; genus Egerieousia. The sequence continues at coordinate 106,479 of CAYVED010000001.1, read as the reverse complement.
TACGAAGACATGGCATCATAAAGCGGAACGTTATTCGAAGCCAGACATCTTCCCACCACAGTTGCATGGGTTGTAAACACTGTTGCTACAGAAAGGTTCAACTGTCTGAGATATAATATACCCGCCCCGGTCATCCACTCATGGAACTGGGCTACTACTTTATTATAAGAATGAAGATTATATTTTACGAAACTCTCGATAACCCTTCCGCAGGCATAACCGAAAAGGGCGGACTCTATATAATCCCACTTGCCGCTTATGGAATCCAGTTTGAAAGTCTCCCAGAATTTGGCGAATATTATATCTTTCTTCTCTATAAAATTTGTAAAATCCACCAGGATCACGATAGGGTTGCTAGGTACGTTCCACCGGCCTATCCTTACCCTCAAACCCTCTTCGGCAGCTTGTTTCTTCCAGCTTCCGAATAAGACATTATCTTCGTTGAACTCCGGGTTACGTTCCGTATCCCTCCAGACATCCGGCCCTATGAGTATATGCCTTTTGCCATACTCCTCGCTAAGATTCAAGGCCTTGGTAGCTATTACCGTATGAATCCCGCCTACTTTGTTACAAACTTCCCAACTTGCTTCGAATAAGTAATCGGGACTGCTCATCTTTTCAATAATCATATATCAGATACATATATTCCATTAACAATACATAACAAATGTACCGCGCAAAAATAAAAACTATTTTTATACCTCCGCAATTTTATTTAATGCTTTACCTTTTCAACCCTCAGAAGAAAATCGCTGAGAACGTTCATATAATTAATAAACGCCTCATAAGGGGTATCATAAGGATTAAAATATTTATGAACGGCTCCGTCCGAAAAGAATTTCGTACACATATAGTAAAAATGGTCGCTCTCCTGGAGTTTTCTGTAATCGGCTATTAAAAACGGGTCTTTACTTGCCATAACCTTATTCTCAACCGAATACAGTTTATGGAAAGCCTCGTTCTGCAATTCGTTTCCTATCCATGCACTCGTATCCCGTTCCTCGTCAGCCCACGATATGGCAAAAGGGACATGCATAGGAGCCACAGGCTGATGCAGCGTTGCCGCCTCCGAAGGAGTACGGAATTTAAGCGGGGTTTTTGATAATACCGCATCGGGAAGAGCTTTCATAAATTCGAAAATACCGGTAGAACAATTCTGATGTTCCCCAAACGTTTCATAATCCATGAAAAGATTTACAATGTCGCCGTCTCTCACGCATTCATTAAGCCACAGCACATACTTTTCGCTCGTAATAGGCCATGAAGGGTTGCTTCTGTCGGAAAATCTGAACGCTATATCATCGCTCAACCTGAAATTTTTAAGAAGAAGCTTCAACTTGGGGTTAATCGCATTGGTATATAAATAGTTAGGACTTTTCCAGCCTAATATGTGTCTGGCCCCTTCCGTAAGCATGGTATTATAGCCCATCGCAGATACTATCTCGCCTATCTTGTCCGAATATATAAGTTCGGTATTCCTGAATGCTGAAGGTTTGACCCCGAAATACTTCTTCACCGCAGCGGCATGCTCCTTAACCTGTTTTACAAATTCCTTTTCGGAAATAAGAGACGCCAGCGAGTGGGAATAAGTCTCTGCAAGAAACTCGACACATTTTGTTTTAGCAAGCATCCGGAAACTGTCAAGCACCTCCGGAGCATATCTCTCGAACTGTTCCAATGCGGCTCCGGATATAGAGTAGCAGATCCTGAACTCTCCCTTATATTTTTTTATAAGTTCGAGCATAAGCTGGTTCATAGGAAGATAACATCTCTGTGCTACCCTTTTCAATATCGTTTTATTGGAAAATTCATCAAAATATTGAGAATCGTTACCAATATCAAAAAAACGGTATAATCTTAATCTGTCCGGCTGGTGAACCTGAAAATAAAAGCATAATGACTTTTCCATATCTCACTTAAGTTTTTTTCGTTATTTTATTTGTTTTTTTCAATAGCCACAGCATAAACATCCTTCATTTTCAAAGCCGCATTCTCCCATTTGAGCGAATTAACCTCTTCAATGCCGTATTTTACACTCATCTCCGATAAAGCCGGATATGCAAGAAGGCCGTAGATAGCATCGGCCATAGCATCAATATCCCAGAAATCAATCTTTATCGCATATCTCAAAACTTCAGCCACTCCCGACTGTTTTGAAATAATAGTAGGTACATTCGACTTCATCGCCTCCAGAGGCGATATGCCGAACGGTTCGGATACGGACGGCATCACATACACATCCGAATAGGCGAACATCTTCTTAACGTCGTTCCCTCTTAAAAATCCGGTAAAATGGAATTTGTCGGCAATACCAAGTTTTGCCACGCGTCTTATCGACCTGTTCAGCAAATCCCCGCTACCCGCCATTACGAAACGTACGCCCGGAAACTTCTTCAGCACCTTATTCGCCGCTTCAATAAAATATTCCGGGCCTTTCTGGAAGGTTATCCTTCCCAGAAAAGTAACTATCTTTTCAGGTACGCCCCTCTCCGCTTCCATCTGCCTGAATTCGTTAAAGTCAACGGCATTATGCACAGTTACCACTTTGCCGGGATCTATCCCGTATTTATTTATCACGATATTTCTGGTAAGATTGCTTACCGCTATTACCATATCGGCAGCCATCATTCCCATCCTTTCCAGATTATAAACCTGAGTATTCACATTCTCTCCGCTCCGGTCGAATTCCGTAGCATGAACATGGATCACCAAAGGCTTTCCTGAAACCTGCTTTGCAGCTATACCGGCTGCATAAGTCAGCCAGTCGTGGGCATGTATCACGTCAAAGGCATTCTCCATAGCAATAGCACCCGCTACCATAGCATATCTGGAAACTTCCTCCATAAGACCGGGTCCGTATTTCCCTGAAAATTTATATTTCCCCCCGAATCTCACCTTAAATTCTTCGTACTCCTCGAACCGTCTCTTCTGTTCGGCCTGATAATCCGAAGCGTATACAACCGGATCTATGTACGGAACAAGATCGGAAGAGACCCGCAGAAAATTAACTTTACTGAAAAATTCTTCCTTCCTGTTATTTCTTTCCCAGACATCGGATACGGCAACATCGCTCGCATTTAAAATCTTAACGGCGGTCTCGTCTTCGTCCCCGGAAGCCGAAGGCATAACAAACAGTATCTCCACGTCATGTTTTGCCAGTCCTTTAGTTAATCCGTAACACGCCGTTCCAAGCCCTCCTGCGATATGGGGAGGAAACTCCCATCCGAACATCAATACTCTCATAAGTTTAATTTTTTTTTAGTTTCATTTCATATATAAAATTAACTCGTTTTAAGCTTCGCCACCCTGCTCAACAAGCTTTTACCCCTTATTATTTCCGCTACGCTGATGGCAGATGAGATACACCCGTGCGGCCTGTGAGAAGGATCTCCGTCATATATTTCGGCGACAGAGCCTATCCCGTGGATATTTATATCCTCTTCGAAAGCATCCAACAAGGCTTCGTCCTTATTAACCGCGCTTTTTCCGTTCAGCATAATATCCAGGTCTATATAAGGACCCAGCAACCACGGAAAAGCACAGCCGTTAAAATGAGCTATATCCCTGCTTCTCTGATTCCCCTCATAAACCCCTTTATACAGAGGATTTTTCGGAGAAAGAGTTCTGATCCCTCTAATGGTAAGCAACTGTTTCTGCACGGTTTTAAACACCTCCATTTTTATCATATCATCCAGCGGAGAGTATTTAAGAGAACAGGCTATCAACTGGTTAGGCCTTGTAAAATCATTTTTGCCATCTTCATTTACATAATCCGCAAGATGCCCGCGTTCTTCAATCCAGAAGATATTACAGAAATTTTCTTCTATCCGGGATATTATTTTTGCCAGATTACCGCCGTTTCCATTAGAATACCTGCGCTCCATAACCGTAACGAAACAAAGCGCGTTATACCATAACGCATTAACCTCAACCTGATACCCGGCCCTTTCGCTTACCGGCCTGCCGTCGGAGTATGTATTCATCCATGAAAGCGCAACTCCCTCTTTCTGCGCCCATAATAATCCATTCTCATGCAGGGTGATCTCCGGCCGGCTGCCTCTTACATAAGAATTTATTATCTCCTTTAATAATTTACCGTATTTTTTCCAGACGGCTTGTTCTTCCGCCCCCCAATCAATATACTGCTGAAGGGTTCTGACAAGCCATAAAGGAGTATCGGGAGCTCCGGAAGAAGAGGTAAGCTCCTTTTTATGCCGTTTGATAATACTGTCCAGCACTCTTTCGAAACGTTCCGCATTTCCGTCGTTATATATGATAAGTCCCGGCAATGCTATAAAAGATTCCCTGAGATTCTCATAGTCCCAGGAATATCCGGAACAGATACTATACTCGTTATCCTGCTTTATTACAAACTGTCCGGCGGCAAGTTTAAGGCAGGCATCATAACTGTTCCTGGTATTATCCCGCTTAAGCACCTCTTTCTCAAACCTTGTTTTAAGCGTTCTGGAATGCGCCGGAACGGTTGAAGCCGAAAGAATTATACTCTCTCCCTTTTTTATAGGAACTTCAAAATAACCTGGAACGAAAAGATCCTCGCTGCATGCGAACCCCCTTCTGAACTCCTCTTTGTACACAATATTCCTGTACCAGTCCGGGCAGGCAACCCATTCGTTCTTTTTATTCAACTGCAGATTGATCGTGGGAAAACCCTCGTACATATTGAACGCCACTCCGTTATCCACAACTTCATAACGGGTGTTGGCAACGGTATTGGCATAGGTAAGCGCATGTATATTCCTGTATGCCAGGAAAGGTTTTATTCTAAGCAAAGTAGGATAATTGGCCTCTTCAAGGGTATATTTTATAAGCACTTCCTCGCTCTCCCTCACGAACATTATTGTCTTGGTAAACTTCATCCCGCCCACCATATATGTTATAGTAGAGGCATAATCCATCTCGAAATCCACAATATACTTATGACCGCGCGGTTCATACACATCTCCGTATGAACTTATCCCCAGGTTGAAGCTCTTGCCGTGCTGTACCAGCGACTCGTGAAGAGTGGAAAGCAATATATGTTTATTTCCCGCAAAATTACCAATAGGCACGACCAGCAATCCGTGATACTTCCTCGTATTACATCCGACGATAGTAGTATTAACGTATCCCCCTGCCCTGTTGCTTAAAAGAATCTCCCGTTCCAGAGAGTATTCCAGATTTACAAGCTCCTCTTTATTAAATTCCAAATAAGCCATGTTCCAATAAATATAGTTTCTCCAAAGTTACGATTTTTAACCGATAAAACAGCACGTTTTTATTAATATTTCATTAATTTTTTTTTAATACGAACCCGCTCCGGGAAGGAAGATATAAACTGATATAATATCCGTCCTGATAAGGAGTTGCAAAATGGAGTACGGATCTGTCGTTCCGTCCGGGACCGTTAAACTCTTTCCAATCGGTATCCAGTATTATTTCGTATGTTCCTTCCGGCACTTTCAATTTATAACCGGTGTACGATTCCGCCGGACTGAAATTAAATACGAACAAATATCCTTTACGTTCAAAAACAAGCACTTGCTTTTGTTCATCACTATACACAGAGAAGGGAGGAAAAGACAATAAATTCTCCCTGCCGAACAATTTTATCATCTCTCTATCAAACTCGTTCAGCCTGCCGTATCTCAGAAAAAGATTATCCCTCAAAGACCACTGCCTGCGTGCATAGCTATAAGACCATCCGTTACCTTCGCGTGGAAAATCTATCCACTCCGGATGCCCGAATTCATTTCCCATAAAATTAAGGTATCCATCCCCGGCAGTCGCTATGGTAAGCAATCTTATCATCTTATGCAAAGCAATACCCCTGTCGATTTCGACACTTCTGGAATCGAGGTTCATAGACGTGTACATAAGGGAGTCGAGCAGTCTGAAAATTATTGTTTTATCCCCTACCATAGCCTGATCGTGACACTCCGCATAACTGATCGTTTTCTCCTCCGCCCTTTTATTGGTAAGTTGCCACCACATATCGCATACATTCCATTTTTCATCGGGAAACTCTTTTATGATCTTTATCCAGTAATCGGCCACGCCCATGCTCATCCGGAAATCGAACCCGAACCCGCCTTCTGCAACCGGAGCCGCAAGCCCGGGCATTCCGCTCATATCTTCGGCTATGGTAAAAGCGGCAGGCTTAAGCTCTTTTACAAGCATATTCGCAAGTCCGAGATATATAAGAGCGTCCGTATCCTCATTCCCGCAAAAATAATCGTTATATCCGGTAAAACATTTCCCCAATCCGTGGTCAAAATATAACATACTTGTTATACCGTCAAACCGGAATCCGTCCAAATTATACTCTTCCATCCAGTATTTGCAATTAGAGAGCAGAAAATGTATAACCTCATCTTTTCCGTAATCAAAACATCTGGTATTCCATGCAGGATGTTCCCCCCGCTCCCCGGAATGGAAATACAGATCATAAGTACCGTCAAAACGGCTCAATCCCTCCACCTCATTTTTCACTGCATGGGAATGTACTATATCCATTATTACGGCCAGTCCCAAAGAATGCGCTTTATCCACAAGCTCTTTAAAATCTTCCGGGGTTCCGAAACGGGAACTGAGGGCGAAAAAACTCGATACCTGATAACCGAAAGAGCCGTAATAAGGGTGCTCCTGTAATGCCATTATCTGAATCGTATTATATCCTCCTTCCGCAATGCGCGGCAATACATTCCTGGTAAAATTCTTAAACGAGGAAACGGCCAACTCTTCTCCTGCCATTCCTATATGGGCTTCATATATAAGAGGATTATTTATCTTTTTTATGAATTTTCTCTTCCATTTATACTTTATGACAGGCTCCCATATCTGCGCAGCAAAAAGTTTGGTAGCCTCGTCCTGCACGCACCTTACAGCATAAGCGGGAATCCTCTCCCCCTCTCCTGCACTCCCTCCCTCACCGGCATTCCATCTGACATACCATTTAAATAAATCGCCGTGTTTCGCGCTTTCTTCAGGCAATCTCAACTCCCAGTTCCCGTTCCCAGTATTCCGCATTTTATAATCCTCAACTCTCCTCCATCCGTTAAAATCCCCTATAACATATATTTCGGAGAGATTAGGGGCCCATTCCCTGAAAACCCACTCTTTCTCCTCTTTATGTACGCCATAATAAAGATGATTATTTACGGCATCGGACAGCCTGCGCCCGTATCCGGCAATTTCATTCCTCTTAATTATAAGTTTCTCATAACGCGCGGTTATCTCCTTCAGAAAAGGCTCCAACCATTTATCCCCGGTAAAAAACATAATATAGAAATATATTAAATTATAAATTCACTCCTTTACTGTACACTATATCTGAAAACTCTTTTTCATACCCTTTAAGTTCCTCTCTGCAATATTTCACCAACTCCGCAGCCCTTTTAAGTTCGTCGCCTATTTCCATGATCGACACGTCGGGAGATTCAACCTTCTCCACAATTCTTTCCAGTTCCGCTACAGCCTCCCGGTAGTTCATCTTTTTCGCTTTACTCTTTGCCATACCCCAATTATTTTAATTTATTTCTCTTTTTAACAATATTCCCCGCGGTAAATTCGACCACTCCGTCTCTAAACATCAGACTCATAGCCCCTTCTTTAACACCGTCTATTCCCGATACCATTTTGCCATCAATAAACGCCACCGCAAACCCTTTTGCAAGAATATCGGCCGGATCAGCCCCTTTCAACTTAAGCCGGATGATTTCGAGCATCCTCTCTTCCCTGGCAATAATAGCCTCCGGTACGGAACGCAGGCGCCTCAGAAAAATATCCATCATGGCTTTCTCCCCGTTTATTTTAACAGACAAAGCACGCGACACCCTCTGAAATAATGATGCCAGGCGCATCTCTTCCCGCATAAAAATATCAATAATAAAATCCGCTACGGCGGTAGGAGTTTTCAGGTACGTATGAGCAACCATATCGCACACATGAAAATCATGGTCATGGCCTATTCCCGTAATAACGGGAAGAGGGAACTGGGCAATATTCATAGAAAGCTCATAATCGTCAAAACAAGACAGATCGGTAACCGATCCGCCCCCTCTTATCATTATCACGGCGTCAAAAACTCCTTCCGGTTCGCTATCCTGAACTGCAGCGATATTTTCAAGCGCCTCAATAATACTCTGCGGGGCTTCATCTCCCTGCATCTGGGCCTGAAACAGTTCGGTTTTAAAAACAAACCCGTACTCATTTTCATGCAGGTGCCTCATAAAATCACGATAACCGGCGGCAGTTACCGAAGATACTACCGCAAAACGCCTGGGAAGGAGGGGAAGCGGTAATCCGGAATTGAGATCGAAACACCCCTCGTCTTTCAGCCTTTTTATCGTTTGCTGCCGTTTAAGCTCGAACTCTCCTATGGTATAGGAAGGATCTATATCCATAATACTTAAAGACAGGCCGTACACCTGCGAATATTGAACCTGCACCTTTAACAGGACATGCATCCCGACACTCAGCGGAACGCCGGCCGTGGTCTCGAAATAGGGTTTAAGCACCCTGTTTGCGGAACTCCATATCATACCCCTTGCTTTTGCGGCGATCCCTTTTTCCCCCTCCCTGTAATCAACCAGATCCAGATAACAATGCCCGCTTACATTATTATTTATCCCGCTTATTTCCGCCGTTATCCAGATACTGCCAGGGAAGCTGCCCTCAACCTCTTTCTTTATCAGTTCCTGCAACTCAAGCAAACTTATCTTCTCATCCATTCTCTTTTTCCGCACAAGATACAAAAAAAATGTTGTACATTTGCCGTCAAATTCATATTTTCTTTTAAATATATGCGAATAACCAAAGCAGTTTTTTCAGGCAGCAGCCGGTTCCTTAAAGACAAACCGAAAATAAAACTTCCGGAATTTGCCTTTATCGGAAGATCCAATGTGGGAAAATCCTCCCTCATCAACTCTCTTTGCGGGATAAAAAGGCTTGCGAAGACCTCGTCCACACCCGGAAAGACACAGTTGGTAAACCATTTCCTTATAAACGATTCGTGGTATCTGGTAGACCTGCCGGGATACGGATATGCAAAAATATCAAAAAAGGCGAGGACACAACTCTCCACAATGAACAATGAATTTATAAACAACTCTCCCGATCTTATAATGCTGTTCGTCCTGCTCGACTCCCGTCACCAGATACAGAAGATAGACCTCGAATTTCTCACAAGCCTGGGAGAAGCCGGAATCCCTTTTGCAATAATCTTTACAAAAGCGGATAAACTCGGAAAAACCGCTCTGGAAAAACAGATCGACAACAATAAGAAAGAGTTGCTAGAATATTGGGAAGAACTTCCTCCCGTTTTTATAAGCTCTGCCGAGAACGGCCTCGGAAAAGAGAGTATAATTAACTACATAGACGATATTTTAAAAACACTATAAAAATTAAATACACTAATACTATCATGGATCATACTCATATGATTAAAATTTTCTCATGCAGGGGTTCGCAATACCTTGCGGAGAAAATTGTAAAGTCTTTAAAACTCGAATTGGGGAAATCGGAAGTTACAGTTTTCAGCGACGGGGAATTCCAGCCTGCTTTCAACGAAAGCGTGAGAGGGGCGACGGTATTTATAGTACAATCGACCTATCCGCCTGTAGATAACCTTTTCGAACTGTTGCTTATGATCGACGCTGCGAAAAGGGCTTCGGCATATAAAGTGATAGCCGTAATGCCTTATTTCGGATGGGCTAGACAGGATCGCAAAGACAGGCCGAGGGTTTCCATAGGTGCGAAAATGGTTGCCAACCTGCTTGCGGCCGCAGGATGCGACCGGGTAATGACAGCCGATCTGCATGCGGATCAGATACAGGGATTTTTTGATTTTCCGGTAGATCACATCTACGCAAGTTCTCTGTTCCTCAATTATCTCAGAAGCCTCAAGCTGGAAAATCTTTCTATTGCGGCTCCCGATATGGGTGGGGCCAAAAGGGCCAACGCCTATTCGAGAATACTGGGTTGTCCTCTCATCGTATGCCATAAATCGAGGGAAAGAGCCAATGTAGTAGGCTCCATGACGGCCATAGGAGAGGTGGAAGGACGCAATATCGTAATAATAGACGATATGGTGGATACAGCCGGAACACTATGCAAAGCTGCCAGAATGCTCAAAGAAAAAGGCGCCCTGAGCGTAAGGGCTCTTGCTACGCATGCAGTATTGAGCGGGGCTGCGTATGATAATATAGCCAATTCGGAACTTGCCGAACTCGTAGTATCGGACACCATTCCTTTACGCACTCCGGCAGACGCCGATATTTCTAAAATAAAGGTCATATCGGTTGCCGAACTTTTCGGAGACGTAATAGACAAGGTTTATAATTATAAATCAATAAGCACCTCGTTTGTATTTTAATAAATAAAAGAAAAAATATGTTGTCCTCCCATTTGCAAATAGAAAAAGTACACGATACCCTTGTAAACGGCATCGTAGAGTTCTTCGCAAAGGCCGGAATTACAAAAGCCGTCCTGGGTCTCTCCGGCGGAATAGATTCGGCTGTCGTGGCCGCGCTTACCGTCAAAGCCCTTGGTAAAGATAACGTACACGGTCTTATGATGCCCGGCGAATTTTCTACGCTGCATTCCATACAGGATGCCGTAGATCTTGCAGAGAATCTGGAGATGAAATATAATGTTGTGCCTATCTCTTCTATTTACAACAAATTTATGAAAGAGCTGGCTCCCGTATTCGGACCGGAAAATAAATGGAACGTAGCTGAAGAGAATTTACAGGCCAGGATAAGAGGCACGTTGCTTATGGCATACTCCAATAAATTTAATGCCTTGCTGCTCAACACTTCAAACAAAAGCGAACTTGCCACAGGATACGGAACTCTTTACGGAGACCTTGCCGGAGCGGCAATGGTAATAGCCGACCTTTATAAATGCGAAGTGTACGAACTGGCCGAATATATAAACCGGGACAAAATAATAATACCCCAATCGACAATAACGAAAGCCCCATCGGCAGAACTGAGGGAAGGACAAAAAGACAGCGATTATCTGCCGGATTACCCACTGCTTGATCCTACCCTCTACGCACTGCATGAAGAAGGAAAAAGTTATCAGGAGCTTATCTCGCAGGGGTATGACAAAGAGACGCTAAATAAAGTAGTGGAATTAAGGAACAGATCTTCTTTTAAAATGGCCCAGATCCCCCCTATATTCAACGTAAGCGCCAAGCCTTTGGGATACAAAGAAAAATGGTTGCTTAAAAGGTATTAAAATTGCAGTGAACCCCGGAATATAAATAGATTGATTATGAAAATATTTTTAATGGCAATAATTATTGTGGGACTCTGCGTATTCGCACTATGTTTTAATATAATCTTCAGAAAAAACGGCAAGTTCCCGGACGGAGAGATTTCGCATAATAAAGCGCTTACAAAACAGGGAATACAGTGCGCCAAAGTTGAAGAGAGGATACTCTGGGGTAAAAAGAAAAGGCGTACGGACGACTGTGACAAAGAAGACGACTGTGCAGGCTGCGGCGGGAGTTGCGGCATAATGAACAATTAAAATTAAAAACAAATATGGGAATAGTAGCAATAGTAGGAAGACCTAACGTGGGAAAATCCACACTTTTTAACAGACTCGTAGGAATGAGGCAGGCCATTGTAGACCAGACCGCAGGTGTAACCCGCGACAGGCATTACGGGAAGTCCGAGTGGTGCGGCAGGGAGTTTTCAGTAGTGGATACCGGAGGATATACGACCAACTCCGACGATATTTTCGAAGGAGAGATACGCAAACAGGTTTCGCTTGCCATAGAAGAGGCCGACGTTATTCTCTTCCTGTGCGAAGTGGGAACGGGAATTACCGATTACGATTCCGAAATCGCATCTATTCTAAGACGTTGCAAAAAGCCGGTAGTCCTTGCCGTAAACAAGGTAGATACGGGAGATAAAATGTACGGCGCATACGAATTCAACTCGTTGGGAGTGGGAGACCCGTATTGCATAGCGTCCGCCAGCGGCGGCGGCACGGGAGACCTGCTGGATAAAATTTGCGAACTGCTCCCTCCCGACACCGTTAAGGAAGAAGAAAACAATATTCCCAAAATAACCATAGTAGGAAGACCAAACGTAGGGAAATCCTCCATGACAAACGCCCTGCTGGGAGAAGAAAGAAATATAGTAACCGATATAGCCGGAACCACAAGAGACTCCATATCCACCCGATATAACAAATTCGGATATGAATTCGAATTGATAGATACCGCCGGGTTAAGGAAAAAGAACAGGGTAAAAGAAGATCTGGAATTTTATTCCGTTATGAGAGCCGTACGTTCGATAGAGAACTCCGATATTTGCATACTTATGATAGATGCGCAATCCGGAGTGGAAGCGCAGGATATGGCTATTTTCAACCTTATAATAAAGAACAAAAAAGGGTGCGTGATAGTTGTGAACAAATGGGATACCATAGAAAAAGAGAGTAATACCATGAAAATATTCAGGGAAGATATAATGAACCGTATAGCTCCTTTTAATGATGTGCCCGTAATCTTCACCTCCGTAATAAACAAACAAAGGATACTGGATGTACTCAAAGCGGCTAAGGAAGTGTACGAGAATTATTCCCGCAAGATACCCACCTCGAAACTTAACGATATTATGCTGGAAGAGATAGAGAACTATCCCCCTCCTGCTATAAAAGGGAAATATATCAGGATAAAGTTCATCACGCAGCTTCCTACTCCAAGTCCCTCGTTCGCATTTTTCTGCAACCTTCCCCAATATGTAAAAGATCCTTATAAAAGGTTTCTTGAGAACAAGCTAAGGAAGCACTTTAATTTCACAGGCGTTCCTATTCAGATATTTTTAAGGCAAAAATAATGACAATTTACCCGGTGCGGACTATTCCGGCGACGGAGAGATAATGACCGCTTTTACCTTAGAGAAATTGCGTAATTTAAGGTCTTTGGGGGATATTACAAAACATAACAGCCCGTCATTTATAAATTTAAGGGTAAAATCGTCGCTGCTGTCGGAATCTACCTGCAATAAAAGTTTCCAGGTATTGGAAGCAGACGGATTATTGCAAGCCATAAGATAAGGCTCTCCGAAAAGTTGATGTCCCGGCAGAGAAATACCTTTATCTTTATACTCCCGAAACGTTTCCTCTTCCAAAAATTCTATTTTCCTGGCGACGGGGGAAAAGCAGGCTGTATCGAATTCTTCTATCTTTCTCTCCGTAAAATCAGCTTCGTCCACATTGCTTACATACAGCACCTTAATATCACCTTTCTTCCATATATTGCAACCGGGGATCTCATCTGCCGGAACATTCCTGCCCAGAAAATAATCTATTTTTGCAAAAAAATACAACATCCCGTTTCTGGGAAGTTCATTATGAGGCCTCACTTTCGCAACATCCTCCAACCTTATCTGGCATATAAAATTATAAGGATAATAACATCCGAAAATATCCTTAAAATAAGGATATTCCATATCAACCGGCAAATCCGGATTTCCCCACCACCTGCTTGAACAGACAGGCAGAACGCCGGTGGCTTTATACAGTTTGATTCTGACAGGGTTCATATTTGCAGTAATATTAAAACTTTGGTTTACAAAGATAAAAAAAGTTAATTTACTCCGTAATTATAATTTTACCGCACCTTTTCTCATCAGACATCATGGGCCGGAAGAGTGAAAGAGAAATTAGCCCCTCCCAGCTCGGATCTGGAATAAAATACTCGTCCGCCGCTCTGCTCTATGATATTTCTGGATATAGCAAGGCCCAGCCCGGTACCGCTGCTTTTGGTGGTAAAATTCGGTTTGAAAAGTTTGTTCACATCTTCATCTTTTACTCCGTTTCCGTTATCTTCGAAAGAGACTTTATAACCGTTATCGCTGCTTATAAGGGATATTCTTATATATCCCCTGCCGCACTCCTCCACAGCCTGAACCGCATTTGACAACAAATTCACTATAACTCTTATAATCTGCCCTTTACGAACGCAGACAAAACATTCTTCCTTTTCATAATTATAAACAACCCTTATATTATCCCTGGTATCGAAAAGTATCTTCTGCTCATTGAGTATCTGGTAAAGATTTATAACGGTATTTTCCTCATAATAGAATTTTGCGAAACTTGAGAACTCCGATGCCGTATCGGAAAGTATATCAATCTGTTCCAGAATCGAACCGGCTACATCCTCGAACTTATCTTCCCAGCCGGGGACATCCTTCTGTTTAAGCCTTATAAGATGCTGTATACTCAACCGCATAGGAGTAAGAGGATTTTTTATCTCATGTGCGATCTGCCTGGCCATCTCGCTCCACGCATGTTCCCTCTCTGTCTGCGCCAGCCTCCTTGTACTTTCCTCCAGATCATCCACCATCTTATTATATGCGCCTACAAGAACTCCCAGTTCATCCTTGTTCTTATAATTAATATGCTCGGCTTTTCTCGAAACATCCATAAATTTCATTTTGCGGCTGATCTCTTCCAAAGGTTTAGAAAGCTGGTTGGAAAGCATCATACCTCCGAGTATAGCTGTCAGAAGCAACAGGATATAGACATTTATAATGGCCGCCAGAATAGAGGAAACATCTCCGCTAAGATCGGAATTCTTTGAGAAATAAGGAATATTGGCTATAGCTATAAGTTTCCCGGCATTATTGAATATAGGCGCGTAAAGAGAGAAATACGAAAGTTCGGCCAGTTTTTCCTTATTTATTACCTGCCGCCGGTTAAGTTTCACCAGTTGTTTGTATGCTTCCGGATTTATTCTGGAAGCCAGCAGGTAGCGTTCGAACAGTTCAGGCTGGGTAGAGCGGATAAGCCTGCCGTGGGGATCATATAAATTTATATCAGCCTGGGTATTATTGGCCATCTTATCCATTGTCTGGAACAGGTTGGCGGTATTTATTTCGGTATATTGCTCGGCATATTTGCACAAATCGGCAAGGGTGGACTGAACCGTCTGGAGTTTTTCTTCCATATGGAGCCTGTTGCTTTCATTATAATAATTTATACTGAACCACACGCTGCCCAGTCCCATACATATAAGAGCGAGTACCAGCGACATTATAATCAGATAGGTAATCTTTCTCCTGAACGAATTCTTGGGAAGTTTTATCCTTATGGCCCGTTTTTTTATCCTTCTTAATCTTATAAACAGGAACAATAATGATCCGTAAAAAAGCATAAGATAGGAAAATGAGACTATATATGGAAAAACGGCGCGTTTAGCCCTGCTTATAATTATAAGGCTGTCGTCCGAAGAGCGGTTGATAAAATGAAGATACCCGTCTTTTACCATTGTAGAAAATCCTTCGGCAAAGTCCGCCGCATTCAAAGCTATCGGATAATTATATCTTCCCCTGTATATAACCAGGCGCCCGTCAATATATTTCGCATAAGAATAAGAGTTAGGCATATTCACATTATCCGCCGGCTTATAATCGAATAAAAGCGCCGGATACCCCATGACGTCTTCCGTAAATTTTGAGTCTATCTCTATATAAAGATTAACCGGGCCGAATATAGTAAAATACGTAACTATACCCAGATAACTTACCCTTCCATCATAATTGTTAAGGAAATAGAAGTTGGACTTGTCCGCCAGAAGCGTTCCAGCCTTCATAATATTGTCATAATACAACTGACAGTCAACATATTGCACACCACCGTTATATATAAGAGGCAACTGGTCGTTGGGCCAGCAGATATTTACTTTAACTTCGTACTTTTGTCCTATACCCTTAAAATATATCTCGTTAAGCCTGCTTTGCAAAAGATTCAGGGAGTTCCGGGGAAATTTCTCTATTATAGACCTGTTTATAGGGTCGAATGCCAGCTTGCCGTCTGCCGATCTTAACTGAAGTTCAAGTCCTATATCCCTCTCTACCGAAAGTTTGTTTGTCCACACTTTGCTTCTGGCGCTCTCTTTACTATATCCGAGATAGCTGACGGTTATCAATGTATATAACGATATTAGGAACACATATATAATCGAAGATTTTATGTTTAATAACGAGTTATGTTTTATGAACTTTATTGTAGGAACGACCAGTTGCATCAACAGGAGCAGGGCGATAAAAAGCAATCCGTAGGAAATATAAGCCAGAATGGAATATATACTTAATTCATCCAGCCTGTAAAGCTCTAAAGTTATGCTGGAATTATTAATAAGAGACTCAAGAGTATAATTTATATACCCGAACAACAACACCGGCATAAAATAGGCCGGTAAAGCCACAAGCCAGCGGACTCTCCCTCCCATGGCGTTGAATCTTAAAATTATCTTTCTGCGCAGCAGATATAATGCCAGTACAACCAGAAAAACATAAAGATTGTTCAATAGGAAATTTCCCAGAGAGGAAAATAACCCTTCATCGGCATAAAGATTCGGTGAAAACAACAGGCTTTCGAGCCTCAGAGCGTCTCCCATTCTGAAACTGATGAAGCGGAGAATTGTCAGACCGGCTATATATATAACAAGAGCTTTAAAACTCCGTCTGTTATAGAAAAACGAATATAATGCGATACACGCAAAAAGTACGGCCAGCCACCTTAATGAATTGTCGCTCCCCTTATAGACGGAAGAAACATCGTCTATAACCGAAAAAAGGATACTCCCGTCCATTCCCGTTACCACAAGTCCTTCATCAAAGGCAAGGGGGGTAAGCATCAGCTTTCTCTGTATCCCCAGCCGGGGATTTATCCGGCTCACGAGAATAGAGTTATTGGAAAGATATTCCGTTTTTATGAGCAGCCCCGTAATAAGTTTCACCCTGTCTTTCCTGTACACTTTCACTACGTACCATGCGGAGCCGAGATTAACGTATTGCTCCTGTGTCCCCAGATAAGCCAGGGGAGGACTAAAAAGGTTTTTGCTGTTAAGATAATGCAGCCTGTACCATAACGGCCAGACATCTACCTCGTCATTACTTATAGGAAACTGATTGATCCAGGACTGTATGGTATCCTCATTATATTTATAAATGACCATATCGTCCGGGAATTTATCAAACTCCATCCATTCATCAACAGGATAATCCAGAGCTTTTGCAGAATACTCTTCCAGAATCTGCTGCCTGTGCTGTATCCTTTTTTCAAGTTTGCGCACATCCTTATATAATGTGGTGGACTTCGGCGTTACAATAAAAGAAAACAGTAGCAGCAACACGGTTGTCGCAGAAAAAACGGATGTTTTGTGTTTGCGTACAAAATCCCACGCCCTTGCGGTATAACCGGGTATCTTCCCGACAGTTTTTTTTATATTTCTTAAATTCTCCGCCATTATTTAAGATAAAAGCTATTTATGGTGATAAGGTTCCCCTTTTATAATAGTAAAAGCCCTGTAAAGCTGCTCCAGAAATATGATCCTCACTATCTGGTGTGAAAATGTCATCATGGAGAGAGACATCATCCCGTCCGCCCTCCGGTAAACATCCTGCGAAAAACCGTAGGCTCCTCCTATAGCAAAGACAATATCTTTTCCGCTATATGTTATTTTCTTTTCAAGATGCTCCGCCCATTCCTCTGATGTAAAAAGTTTTCCCCTCTCGTCCAACAAAATAAACTCGTCGGAGGACTTTATATTTTTAAGTATAAGCTCTCCCTCTTTTACTTTTATCTGTTCCCGGCTAAGCGACGCCCCCCCCTTTATATCGGGAATTTCTATTCTATTATAATTGATATAAAACCCCAATCTCTTCTCATAAAGAGAGATACCCTCGTTAATATAAGGGAATGCAGTCTTTCCTATAAGCAATAATGATATTCTCATTTTTTACAAAATTAAAAATAAATATGATAAAAAAACTACTCCTAAAGGATATTTCATTATGGCTTGATTTTTGCAATCTTAAATAGAATTCGTATCACAAATATTATAAAATCATGCCATCTTTAACATACCATAAAAACAGTATCAGAAAGAGCGCAATATTACTGGCGTTTTTGTGTACTGCCTTCTCGCCGGTTTTTTCACAAGACCAGGACGTATTCGTACCTATAGGTAAATATATCCAGCAAGGAGATTCGGAGAAACTATCGGCATGGTTTGCCAGCAATCTTGAACTTGATATACTGGGAGCCGTAAATGATTGCAGCAAAGTGCAGGCTACCCAGATAATGAAAGATTTCTTCATGAACTACACTCCTAAATCTTTTTCCATAATACATAAAAGCGGCAAGGCTCCTATGAAATATGCCATAGGTACTCTAAACGCCGGAGGAGAAAAATTCAGGGTTACCCTCTTTGTAAAAACCCAGGAGTCCGGGAATCAGATACAACAATTAAGGATAGAAAGAGAATAAACAACTGATAACAAACAATTTTTAAAGGGGCCCTCTGATTTCATTATCATGAGGCCCCTTTAGTATTTACAACAGGCCGTTTATGAACCGGCTGCCCGTCAACACCACTAAAAAAAGAATCCGGCAACGATTTTTCCGGAAAATTACCGGAACAGCGGAGAGGCATAAGCTATTACATCCTCTTTTGTAATAACATTATTACTCAATATAAGCAATCTTTCCGTAACATTTCTAAGCTCCCGGATATTACCTGTCCAGGTATGCTTTTTAAGCTCTTCCAGAGCATCCTCGTTTATCTTGCGCGGCGCCATGCCGTTCTCTTCGCATATAAGATTTATAAAATGGTTTACAAGCATAGGAATATCGTCTTTACGGTCGGCAAGCGAAGGAACCTGTATAACTATAACGCTAAGCCTGTGATAAAGATCTTCACGGAAATTTCCTTTGGCAATTTCATCCGGAAGATTTTTATTGGTAGCCGCAACAACCCGCACCTTAACATTTATATCTTTGTCGCTACCTACCCTGGTAAGTTTATTCTCCTGCAACACGCGTAGCACTTTGGCCTGAGCGCTCAGACTCATATCCCCTATTTCGTCAAGGAAAAGCGTCCCTCCGTCCGCCTGTTCGAATTTACCTTTATGATCCTTTATAGCACCTGTAAAGGAACCTTTTACATGTCCGAACAATTCGCTTTCGATAAGTTCCCCTGGAATAGCGGCGCAGTTCACCTCTACGAAAGGCATCGTATTACGGTTGCTTTTTTCGTGAAGCCAGCGGGCAACCAACTCTTTACCGGTTCCGTTATACCCGGTTATAAGAACCCTTGCATCGGTAGCGGCAACCTTGTCTATCATATCTTTTATTCTCCGGATAGGAGCCGAATCGCCTATTATTTCCGGAATCCCTGCAACTTTCTTCTTCAGTATCCTGGTTTCTTTTACCAATACGGTTTTTTCGGTCGCATTTTTGAGGGTAATGAGTATCCTGTTAAGATCCAAAGGCTTTTGTATAAAATCAAAAGCTCCTTTTTTAATACACTCCACGGCAGTATCTATAGTACCGTGCCCCGAAATCATAACCACAGATGAATCTACTCCGCTCTCAACCAGTTTTTCCAGTACCTCAACACCATCCATTCCCGGCATTTTTATATCACAGAATATAACATCGAAATTGCTTTCCATAGCCGTAGCAAGTCCCTCTTTACCATCTGCGGCAAGCGTTATATCATGACCTTCAAATTCCAGAATATCTTTCATGGTATTCCTTATACTCCTTTCGTCATCAATAATCAAAACCTTCATACCTTAAAAATTTTTTAATTTCATTTAATTATTCATAAGAAATTTCAAATATTCTTCCTGCATAGCCCCCTCTTTCAGAGAATATGAGGATTGATATATAATACGCGGCCTTACCCTCTCCAGCACCATCATGGTAAATACGGCAGCCAGTACAATATAATCCACCCTTACAGGAGACATTCCCGGCATAGCCAGTCTTTGCTCCGGCAAAGAAGATATTAAAATTCCGCTTATCTTTTCCAGCTTTTCAAACGGCAGCTCAACGGAAGGCAGTTCTCCATATCCGCAATTATATATAAGGTCCTTAAACGTATCGAAAGAGCCGGAAGAACCAGCAAATACCGACGGTTTATACCGTTCCGCCTCGTCCCATAAAGAAGACAGTTCTTTCGTACAGTAATCGCGGAACTCCCGTATAACATCGTCCCTTATAGGTTCCTTATAATCAAACATCTCCCTCATTCTGGCCATACCTATCGGGAAACTCCTTTTCCATAAAACGGAATTCCCCCGTGATATTATAAATTCATTGCTGCCTCCCCCTATATCCAGCATCATTACCCTTTCTCCCGGCGCAACCTTACCGTGCAGGCTTCCTGATACCCCCTTAAATATAAGTTCCGCCTCCCTGTCTCCCGATATTATATTAACAGATATTCCGAAACGGGAGTTTATATATTGCACAAATTCGGGGCCGTTTTTTGCATCCCTTACCGCAGACGTCGCAAACGGAATAATAATATCCGCGCCTCCGTATTCCCGTATAACTCCCGTTATCTTTTCCAGCGCAAGGGAAGCCGTTATAAAAGCATCCTTTGAAATCATTCCATTAGAGAGCCCCCCGGTTCCAAGCCTCGCCGCACATTTATACTCTTTTATATATTCGCATTTTTCCGGAGTGAACTCCGCAAGAAGAAGGTTAAAGACATTTGTTCCAAGATCCAGTACAGCTACTTTCATACTTTAAAAAATTTTCAGAGCGATAGTAACCGCTTCGCTCTCTCATGAACTTATTTTAATCACAGCCGCCGGCAAGTTTATGATTAAAAAAGTTTATGTTCGGTTCATATCATGCACGGCAGGCACCGTAATTTTTATTTGATGCAAAGATAATTTTTTTTGTACTTTTGCCGCATGAAAAATCCTAAAATTATAATAGCCATAGACGGTCATTCATCAACCGGGAAAAGCAGCTTTGCAAAGGTAATAGCGGCAAAGCTCGGATATATTTATGTAGATACCGGCGCATTGTACAGGGCCGTAACATATTTTGCATACACGAACGGGTTCATAGATAATAAATGTAAAATCTACAAAGAGGGGTTGAAACTTACCCTCCCCAAAAACAATATAACGTTCAAACCGGGAAAAGACGGAAAATCCGAGACCTATTTAAACAACGCAAACATAGAGAAACAGATACGCACCATTGAAATATCCAATAAGGTAAGCCATATCTCGGCGGTTCCTTTCGTAAGGGATTTCATAGATAACCTGCTGCACAAATTCGGCCGGGAAAAAGGAGTGGTAATGGACGGGCGGGATATAGGGAGCGCCGTATTCCCGGATGCCGAACTTAAAATATTCATGACGGCATCCCCTGAAATAAGGGCGCAAAGGAGATTCGACGAGATACGGGAAGCCGGCGGAAAAGACTCTTATGAAGAAGTCCTTAAAAATTTAAAAGACAGAGACTATCTCGACGAACACCGTACCGTGGCCCCTCTTATAAAGGCTAAAGACGCCATTCTGCTCGACAACAGCAATATGACTATTCCGGAACAATTCGTATGGCTGGATAAAATATTATCCGAAAGATTTAATTTGCAAATGAAATAAAAACCAATGTATGCGGCTCTATATTGAGATAGACCCCGGTTCGGGATTTTGTTACGGAGTAATAAGGGCGGTGGAAAAAGCCGAAAAGAACCTTATGGAGAACAGCAGCCTGTACTCGCTGGGAGCTATCGTGCATAACAATTCGGAACTGGAAAGGTTGCACGGAATAGGGCTTACCGTCATAGATAACGGACAAATGGAAGAACTTTCAGGAACTACCGTACTCATACGCGCTCACGGCGAACCTCCCGATACTTATATCAGGGCGAAAGAGAGGAATATCACCCTTATAGACTGCACATGTCCTGTGGTACTTAAATTACAGGAACGGATAAAGGAAACCTATAAAGCCATTAATACACTTCCCGATACGCAACGTAATATAAAGGGACAGATAGTGATTTTCGGAAAGACCGGACATGCGGAAGTGAACGGGCTTATAGGTCAGGTGAACGGGGACGCCGTTATAACCGATATAATAACCGTAACCGGAGAAGACGGTAAACAAAGCATTAATTATATAGGTCTGGATAAGATAGATTTTACCAGACCTGTTCATATATTCTCGCAAACCACGAAAGATCCCAAAGAGTATGAACAGATCTGCAAAATCATAAGACAGAAAATAATTACCGCCGGAGGCAATCCGGAACAATTCGGCATACATGACACCATTTGCCGCCAGGTAGCCCAGAGACACACCAATCTTGCCGGCTTTGCACGCAAACATTCGGTAATAATCTTCGTAAGCGGGAAAGAAAGTTCCAACGGCAAGGTACTTTACGATCTGTGCAAATCGGTAAACGAACGTTCTTACCATATACAGAATACAGGACAAATAGATTCCGAATGGTTTTCCGATGGGGATTCGGTGGGAATATGCGGCGCCACATCCACCCCGAAATGGCAACTGGAAGAAGTAGCCGGCTATTTAAGGAATATCCGCTGACGGCATCAGCCGTATGCCCAGTATCTCATCCAGCTTCACACACTGAAACACGAGTTGCGAAGTGCTCCCTTCATATAATATCCCTACCGTATCATCGCAGACCATTGTAAGACAAGAGTACCCCCACGAAGGTTCATCGTCAAGAAGAACCTGGTTTTCCACAGGCCATGTAACCCCGCCGTCCATACTGGCTTTTATTGTAATATTCTTCCTGGATTTCAAAGAATTGGGGTTACAGAATAAAAGTACAGGTTTTCCCTTATACGTTGTTTTTATAAGGCTCGCCATACAAACCGGCTCCGGCAGGGCCGAACGCGACGAAACATGTTCACTCCATGTCCCGCCCAGATCGCTGCTGGTATATACGGCACGGCATCCGCCTCTGTTATCCCTTATATTCAGCATAATAGTTCCGCACGGATACTCTATCGCCTGCGATTCGGTAGTATTGCTCTTTACCGGAGCCCCTATATACCAACTCTGTCCTCTGTCTTTACTGCATATAACCGATGCGTACGGAACGGATGACGAATCTACATATTGTATCGGGAAAACAAGTGTACCGTCCTCCATAGTTATTCCTTTTCCCGGCCCCTGGAGTATAAGCCTCCATGAAGTATCTTTAATCTGCGCCGTAATATTTACCGGCTCCGACCATGTTTTCCCGTCATTATCGCTATATACTAGCATAACCTGGCCTGTCTCGTCCTCAGGCGCCGTTCCCTGTCCCGAAGTCTGCCAGGCGCGTGAATTTCCCATTCCATGAGTCCACAGCCCCGCACACCATACTCTCCCCGTAATCTCATCCGTAAGGATACACGGATCTCCTATCCCGTTCTGCGACTGCGGAAGACCTCCCCATTCCCCCATATCCATAATTATCTTCATCGGCTCCCATGTTCTCCCGCCGTCCGTAGAACGGCTCATTCCCACATCCACATCCTCCTGCAAATCATAAGCGGTATTATTTCTTACATCATATACTGCAATCAACGATCCGTCTTTAGTCGTCGTCAACCCCGGAATCCTGTAAGCATAAACCCCGTCATCACCACTGTTTCTTACCGTAACGCCGACCCTGCTTACGGACGTCTCTCCCTCATCCCTTTTTTCATTATTAACGCTAATCTCCCTTATCCTCGAACGTATAAGCGCCGTAAGCGGCACATCTTTTTTAAGCCGTATACTTATCCAGAAGTAATTTTCCCCCTTGACAAGTCTTTGATCCGTGTTCAATTCCATAACCCCGGATACTCCGTTAACCTCTCCCTTTTTTATCGAATATGCCGGTTGCGAAAAAATCCTCTGGCCTCCCGACAACTCATTAAAGTACCTTTTTATAGCCTGCGAACGTGTCCTGCTCCTTATAACCGACGTACCTCCAGAATAAAATATACCCGCACTTTCAATATACCGGCTGTCGGGAAACTCCAAAATAACGGAATTAAAAATATCTCCCGCCTCCTTACAATTCAGCAAAAGCTCGTAAACCACATTATCATCCCTGTTCAAAAGGATAGGAATACCCGGTTTATATATACTGATTTCACAATTCCGGGAAAATCCGGCGAATGCCCCTGAAAACGATACGAATATACAAAGTATTGCGACCTTAAATTTTTTCATACATTTAAAATTTTCAACAGTTCATAAAAAGGGCCGGCAAGTCTCGATGCCGGGTTATACAGTACAAATATACAAAAGACCGGTTGTATTCACACATTTTGAAACACAAAAAAGTATGATGCAGAACTCCTCAAAAATGCGAAGCATTCCGGAAAGGCATTCCGGAAAGATCACGATAACCGATTTTTCAATTTTATACAAATAAATTAATTATCTATATTAAATCCCTGATTAAAATTCTTATATTTGCAGTTTAAAATCGAAAATAATTAACTTGATAAAAATATATGGCAACTACAGCAGATTTTAAGAACGGATTATTTTTCAACTACAACGGCAAACCGTGTCAGCTAATATATTTCCAGCACGTTAAACCAGGTAAAGGAGGCGCTTTCGTAAAAACGAAATTCAAAAACCTGGAGAACGGCAAAACGTTGGAGAATACTTTCAACGCCGGAGAAAAAATAGATTTGATTACGGTAGAAAGAAGGCCCTATCAGTTCCTTTACAAGGACGAATCCGGTTACAATTTCATGCATAACGAAACTTTCGAACAGATACATCTTGAAGAAGACTTCGTAGATAATGCGGATCTCATGAAAGAGGGACAAATTGTTGAGATGATGTTCCTTGCGGATGAAGAGAGATGCCTTACATGTGAACTGCCGCAGTTCGTGGAACTGGAAGTAACTTATACGGAACCGGCAGTAAAAGGCGATACGGCTTCCACCAATGCCCAAAAACAGGCGACGCTGGAGACGGGAGCAAATATAATGGTTCCGCTTTTCATAAACCAGGGAGAGAAAATAAGAGTAAAAACAGAGGACAGAAGTTACGGAGAGCGCGTTAAATAAATTGCCGCTGTTTAATTAATAGAGAAAAGAAGGTGTCGGGAAAGAGTTTTCAGACACCTTTTATCTTTCAAAAAAAATTTTTAAACGTATGAACCGAACATGAACTTTTTTAATCATAAATTTGCCGAAGGCAATGATTAAAACAAGTTTATCAGAGAGCGAAGCGGCTACTATCGCTCTGAAAATTTTTTATAAATGAAATGTCACTAAAAAATTTTTAAACGTATGAACCGATTTATCCTTTTTATCGCGGCAGTCTCCGTATTTTCCGCCTGCAATATTTCCGGCAGCCGGTTGCAGCCGGAACAGGAAATAGACCACCTTATAAAAAGCGGCGAATATACCAAAGCCGTAAAAGCCATTAAAATACGGATCGCTTCCGATACGATAACGCCTCAGGAGGCCGCCAGGCTCAATTTCAAAATAGCGTTAATGGACAGAATACGCCGGGATTTCACAAAAGACGACACTACTGTCATAGCATATATAAAAAAATATCATCCCGATGTAACCCCGGAAGAGATAAAAGCATGGGAAACATCGGGCGCACTGGAATACAAAACCATAGACGGAGTTAAAAAATATTTCCACAGCGCACACCGCAATCTGTTCAGAATAGATACCAGCGCAAGAAAATATTACCGTAGCCTTAACGGGAGGCAGTCTGACAGCCTCGACAGATTTCTGGGAAAACATATTCCCAAAGTCGTAGAAAAAGCAAGAATGTCCGCAGGTAAATTCGAAAAGCTGGTAATGCCCGTAAATATGAAGATCACATACACCCTTACCGTAAAGCCGAACGAAGTTCCCGACGGGGAAATAATAAGGGTATGGATGCCTTACCCCCGCGAAACCCCGAAACAGAAAAACATCTCCCTGCTGGAAACATCCCAGAAAGAATATATTATCTCTCCCGACAGGTATACACATAAAAGCATTTATATGGAGAAGCCGGCGGTTAAAGACAGCGCGGCGGTATTCGGCTATACACTCCGGTTCACTTCATACGATCTTTGGTTCGATTTCTCCCCTGCCGATGTGCTTCCCTACAATAAAGAGAGCGGCCTGTATAAAAAATATACGTCGGAAAGGGAAGCTCACGTTATCTTTACCGAGGATATTAAAAAGCTCACCGACAGCATAACGTACAGGGAGGGCAATCCCTACCTGAAAGCTGTAAAAATCTTCGACTATATAGCGCAGAATTACCCATGGACCAGCGCAAGGGAATATTCCACAATCGAAAACATACCTCAATATGTAATAGATAATAAACACGGGGATTGCGGACAGCAAAGCCTGCTTTTCATAACAATGGCGCGTTATGCCGGAATCCCGGCCAAATGGCAGAGCGGCTGGATGCTGCATCCCGGCGAGGTAAATCTGCACGACTGGGCGGAGGCCTATTTCGAAGGTATCGGCTGGGTTCCGGTAGATCAGTCTTTCGGATACGTTTACCGTGACGGAGTTCCAAAAGAAGAGGCAATGCGCCAGGATGATATATACCATTTTTTCACAAAAGGACTCGATGCTTACCGCTATATTGTAAATGATGATTTTTCCGGCGGGTTCTTCCCGGCAAAAATATATCCGCGCAGCGAAACCGTAGATTTCCAGAGAGGAGAAGCGGAGTGGAAAGGCGGAAATCTCTATTTTAACCGGTGGAGATACAAAATGAAAACGGAATATTTATAAACCGGAACGTCAAAACTTCTTCCTGACGATATTTATCCCGTCCCTGAGCGGGATAATCACATTCTCGACCCGCGGGTCTTTACGTACCGTTTCATTAAAATTATAAATACCCCGTGTCTGGGTATCCGAAGGAAGAGCAGAGGCGTACACCTTTCCGTCCCAGAGCACATTATCTGCAATTATATAGCCTCCCGGCCTGACCAGGTCGAATATAAGCTCATAATACATGCAATACTCCCTTTTATTGGCGTCTATGAATACCAGATCATAGATTCGTCCCTCCATTTTCAGCTTTAATATAGTATCCGCGGCATCTCCTATATGCAGTTTTATTTTACCGGAAAGCCCGGCCTTTTCATGCGCCTGCAAAATAAGGTCTTCCAGTTCGTCATTAAGTTCAAGCGAATCGAGTACCCCGCCCTCACGTAATCCCCGTGCAAGGCATATCGCTGAATATCCGGTAAAAGCGCCTATTTCGAGAATAGCTCCCGGAGCTATCATACCGGATATGAATTCCAGGAATTTCCCCTCAACCGGACCGCAGAGCATCCTTGCATGGTTCGTTCTCAAATTCGTCTGCTTCTGAAGCCACGCCAGCATCTCATCCTGGCCTGAGGAATACGTCTCTATATATTTATCCAGATTTTCCGCACTCATAATTTAATTCAGTTTTATATCCGCCCCCGAGACCTATAAATACGTAAGCACACTCATCCTGTCCCAACTCAAAATCTCTGCTGCTACCTCTTGCAACCGGTCAGTAGTTATCGCTTCTATTCTCGAACGCATCTGTTCGAAAGTAGCTATCTTTCCATATACTATAAGCGACTTCCCCATTGAAAGACACTGAGCTTCGGCATTATCCTGTGCAATGGAAAGCTGTCCCAGAAGTTGCTTCCTGGCCGCTTTAAGAGCCGCTTCGGAAAGTTTTGCGGAGACAACTTTATCAATTTCGGTTTTTACAAGTTCCAGGCATTTTTTAACATCGCTCTTATCGCACCCGAAATAGATCGTAAAAATACCCGTATCGGCATAAGGGGTATAACCGGCCTCCACATTATAAACCAATGCGTTTTTCTCACGCAGTACCATATTCAGCCTGGCACTGGAAGCCGGGCCTCCCAATATATTCGTAAGCAAAGCCAGGACAAGTCTTTTTTCCTCGAAACAAGAATATGCGGAAGTTCCTATAATACAGTGCGCCTGATGGTTTTTTTTAAGAATTTCAGTATAAAACTTTTCGCCCGATAACCCGGAAGCCGTACTTTCGCTGCTACCTCCCTTAATATTATCTCCGGTATTATCCGCGCTCCGGACATCGGAACCGCATCCCTCTCCTTCTTTTACGATATTTACCTCAACTTCTCCGACGTAATATTTTGCCAGGGATTTTTCAATCATCGAGGCCGCCCTTTTAGGATCAATATCGCCCACTATTGTAAATCCCATTCCCGAAGGTACGAATTTATCGGATATATACTCCTTAAGCACCCTCCCGTCGATATTTTTCAAAGTTCTTTTCTCTCCTAATATCGGCATGCTAAGCGGATGTCCTTTGAAAAGCAACATTTCAAAATGGTCGTAAATGGCCTCAGCCGGAGAATCTTTATAGGAAATTATCTCATCCAATATCACTTCCCGCTCTTTTACAAGCTCTTTATCGGGGAATACGGAAGTAAAGGCAAGTTCCAGAAGCAGATCCACCGCCGTATTCAGGTCTTCCCTGAGCACCGTAGCGTGCAAAACCGTCTCTTCTTTCGTAGTATAAGCATTCAACTCCCCTCCTACCTTTTCCAAAGCATTATTTATACTCTTTGCTCCCCTTTTAAGAGTTCCCTTAAAGAACATATGTTCGGTAAAATGCGCAAGTCCGTTGTACATAGGTTCCTCATTCCTCGTCCCTGTTCTGGTACTCAAAGCGCAACATGCAACGGGGGACTTAACACGTTTCACCGCTATATTAAAAATTTCTTTCTCCAATTTCAATTATTTAAAATAAAACACAAAAGCCATTATATCCTCTTTGGAAAGTCCCTTAGGATGTCTGGCGTTAATTTTCTGCTTCTTATAGTAGAACAGTTCGCCGCCGTCCGTACTTATCAGCATTTTATAACAATAAGAGCCTTGTTGCTCTACTCCAGGCGATATACACAAGGTGACAACGGTTTTAGGCGCCCCGATCTCCAAAGCCCTCTCTATTTCATCCTCCCCTACGATAGTAACCCCTTTTTTCAGAAACCTTTCCGCCTGCTCCCGGCCGAAATTCTCCGCCAGATCGTTTTCATTTATAAGAATATTTTTTCCAGGCACTTCGACTAGTCTGTTGGAATACCATGAAATCCCAATATGCGCGGCAATTTTCTTCCTTTGAATCCTGAGCACATGCGCCTGCATAATATTCACATACGCATTTATATAAGGGACTATATTCCCGTCCCCGCCATCTACCGGCTGAAAAGGCAACGATAATATATCCGCCATCTTATCCACTCCTTTAACTCCCTGCGGGCCTCCTTTGAGCAGCGACAAAAATTCTATAGCAGGCTCTCTTTCCTTCTTGAATATCCCCTTTACCCTTACAAGAAAATAATAAGAGGTATCCCCTTTTATTTTATCAAACTCGTCAAGATCGCAAAACCTGAATTCAGAAAGCTCCCACCTCTTCTCAACCGCCTCTTTAATAGCCAGGTCGATCATGGAATTATTTTCAAGCACCACAACCAGGGTTTTATAATTAAAATCCTGAAGATACTCTTTCTTGCCGAACAAATCCATTTGCGAATAAGCCTCCCCGGGAATGAACAAAGCCGCAACAAATATTAAATAAGCATACAGTCCTATACGTTTCATCTCTTAATTAATTAAATCATCTGCAAAATTAGAAAATATTCTTACTTTTGTAGGTATATGGAAAAATTCATCGTATCAGCACGTAAATACAGACCGAATACTTTTGCCTCGTTAATAGGCCAGGAAAGCATCGCGGTTACCCTTAAAAATTCCATAAAAAGGGGACAACTGGCTCATGCCTACCTGTTTTGCGGCCCCAGGGGAGTAGGAAAGACGAGCGCGGCAAGAATATTCGCAAAGACCATAAACTGTTTCAATCCGGGACCGGAACTGGAACCGTGCGGGGAATGCGAATCATGCCTGTCGTTTGCGCAGGGGCGTTCATACTGCATACATGAGCTCGATGCTGCGTCAAACAACTCCGTAGACGATATAAGATTACTCACCGACAAAGTAAGGATACCGCCTCAGATCGGGAAATACAGCGTATATATCATAGACGAGGTGCACATGCTTTCCTCCGCAGCTTTCAATGCGTTCCTAAAAACTCTGGAAGAGCCTCCCGCTCACGCTATCTTTATTCTTGCCACCACAGAAAAACACAAGATACTTCCCACAATACTAAGCCGTTGCCAAACTTACGATTTTAACAGAATCTCGATAGAGGACATTGTAAAAAATCTCACCGACATAGCGAAAAAAGAGGGAGTCACGATAGACTCCGGTTCCCTGCATGTTATAGCCTCAAAAGCTGACGGGGCAATGCGCGACGCCCTGACCATTTTCGACCAGGCCGTAGCCTTTTGCGGAACAACGGTAGAATATACGTCGGTGATAAAAAACCTCAATGTACTGGATTACGACTATTATTTCAACTTAATAGAATGTGCACTGTCGGGGAATTATTCAAAAGCCCTTATGCTTTTAGATGAAATCCTCCTAAAAGGGTTCAACGCTCTCTATTTTATAACAGGATTAAGTTCGCATTTGCGCAACTTATTGATATGCAAAGATAACTCTACAGTTAAACTTCTGGAGATGTCCCCCGCCATTACTGAAAAATATATAATGCAAAGCGGGAAATGCTCCGTAAGATTTTTATATGAAGCTCTTGCCGCAACCACAAAATGCGAAGCGGATTACAGACTGAGTAACAACCAGAGGCTTCTGGTGGAATTTATGCTTATTAAACTGGCTCATATACTGCATAATCCCGGCAAAGGAGAGACAAGCTCCTCCGTACAATCCCCGAGTCCTGATCAAGTCACGGCCGGAGCACAAAATAACCGGCCCGCCCCGGTTACCGCACAAACCCCATCTGTACAGGCAGCGACACAGCCGTCAGATACACAGCAGACCGGAATACAACAAACAGGTACACAAACAACTCATGGACAACAGACAGATACGCAGCAATCCGGAATAAAGCAACAGACAGATACGCAGCAGGAACAGAAAACCGTTCCGGAGGAAACCGTTCATGAAGAAAATACAGATCAGGTTTCCGCTTCCCGGACATCCGCACAGGGGGGCCTCTCTATAAAAAATATCATAAAAAAAGCACAATCCGCACCTGCGGCAGCCTCGCACAGGATTACCGTAACAAAAAACGAGGAAATAACTCCGGAAAAACTGAATGAAGCCTGGATAAAAATGGGAGATGCCGAGACCACCTATCCGCGTCTGGGAACAGCGATAAAACAGACCTGTCCGGAACTGTCCGAAGACGGATCTACAATAATATTCTATGTAGGAAACAGTGCACAGCAAATCTGGATCGAGAAAAATTCCCTTCCGCGCCTTACCGGATTTCTTCAACGGGAACTGAAAAACGGGGAATTGAAACTTATCGTTAAGGTAAAGGAAGCAGAAGCCTCGGAAAAAAAATTATACATGCCGCACGAAAAGGCAGAATTTTTGTTAAAAAACAATCCGGAATTACAGGAATTAAGAAAAGACCTGGATCTGGATATTAAATAGTTTAGATAAATCAGAAGATATGCGATTGTACTGTACTAATCTGGTAAAAAAATACGGAGTAAGAACCGTCGTAAAAGGAGTATCGTTTGAAGTGGAACAAGGGGAGATAGTAGGATTGCTCGGCCCCAACGGAGCAGGAAAAACTACCAGTTTCTATATGATAACCGGATTGATAAAGCCGAACGGCGGAAAAATCTTTCTGGAAGACGAAGAAATAACTTCCCTCCCTATGTACAAACGTTCCCAGAAAGGATTAGGATACCTTGCACAGGAAGCTTCGGTATTCAGAAAACTAAGCGTGGAGGACAATGTAATGTCCGTAATGGAACTTTCGGATCTTACAAAAGAGCAGCGGAAAGAGAGGCTGGAAAATCTTATCCAGGAATTCCGGCTGGAGAAAGTAAGGAAAAGTTACGGCATACAGTTGTCTGGAGGAGAAAGGAGAAGATGCGAGATAGCCCGTGCACTTGCCATAGACCCCAAATTCATACTTCTGGACGAACCTTTCGCGGGTGTAGACCCTATTGCAGTAGAGGACATCCAGCACATTATCGCAAAACTCAAAACAAAGAACATAGGAATAATAATTACGGATCATAACGTACACGAAACGCTTGCCATCACGGACAGGGCTTACCTGCTCTACGAAGGAAGCATCCTTGAAAGCGGTACGGCCGAACAACTGGCAAATAATCCGGAAGTGCGTAAAAAATATCTCGGACAGAATTTCGAATTAAGGAAGGCCGTACTGCGAAAGAGAAAAGAAGACAGGACAGCCGTACCGGAAAAAGCCGCCGCCGGATTTTCAAATGAATATTCCGGAATTAAGGCTTCCGCCCCTGCGGATAACGCAGAAAACGAGACCGGCCCCAAACTCCGGAATAAAGATACCGCCGATACAGGTTATACAGACAAGGCGGAAGAAATGGAAAAAATGTAACCGGAACAGGGAAAACTATCTCAATATTTCCAGCATTTTCTCTATATGCTGTTGAGCATCGAGACTGTCGAGTTGTCTGATATATGTCTGCATGGTTTGTCTGAATGCTTCCATATTATCTTCTGAAACAGGCTCGACGCTGGGACTTTCCATTTTCAGCGGATTTATAGGCGTTCCGTTTTTATGTATCCTGAAATCCAGGTGCGGCCCGGTGGACAGACCCGTACTGCCTACATAACCTATAAGTTCTTTCTGCTTAACTCTCTTTCCCACTTTAAGTCCTTTGGCGAATCCTCTAAGATGCATATATATGGAAGTATATGTAGAATTATGCTTTATCTTAACCGTATTTCCGCCGCCGCCGGACCAACCTCTGAATATTACCACGCCGTCGCCTATACTATGGACGGGAGTACCGCTGGGAGCGGCATAATCAACACCGGTATGGGGACGTACTATTTTCAATACCGGATGCCTGCGGGCATAAGTAAATCCGGAACTTATCCTGGTAAAATTAAGAGGAGCTTTCAAAAAAGCCTTAACCAGGCTCTCTCCTTTCTCATTCCAATACCGGCTCCCTTTATCCTCCTCCTGAAACCTTACGGCCTTGAATATCTTACCGTCATGAAGGAACTCGGCGTAATAAATACGATTAAGCCCTATAACTTCCCCGTTATGAACCATATCGTCATACATCACCCTGAAACAATCTCCCGGCTGCAACCCGAAAAAGTCTATGCTCCATGCATAAATATCAGCCAGCTTCAATGCAAGCTGCGCAGAACCTCCCATACGGAAAACATCTTCATACAACGAGCTTTTAATCGTAACCTCCGAAAACTTCATCCGGGGTATAATATTTTTCTCTACGATCTTTACATACACGGAATCTTCAAGACAAAAAAGCACGTTCGAAACCTTATCCCTCTCATAGATTACGAACGACGGGGCGTATCCGGGGGCGTCGGGATCAAACCCGCTCTCACCTTCTCCCGGCCTCCTGCGATAAAAAACTTCATATGTATTCCCCACCATTATTTTCCTTACATCGAATATTCCCTGGGAAGCCTTTATCATTCTTTGAACTTCATTATTCGACATGCCGAACCTGAACATAAGTCCCCCGAAAAAATCACCTCTCCCCACCTCTCCGTTAATCAGGTGGTATTTATTTATATCTATCCCATATTCATTAACACAAACACTATCTTTAATCGCCTCATTAACATGGATTTCGCCACTCTGAACAGAGCATCCGGCTATAAAAAAAATAATTAAAAAAAAGACTGTATCTCTCATTTCATTTTATTTTGAACACCTAAAGATAATCTTAATTTTTATGTTGTTAATAATTTTGTGTAAAAAAATGGAAATATTTGGAATAATCTGGAAAACTTTATATAATTTTGCACTATCCGTAATACTATAAAAAGAGAAAATTAAAATGGCAAAATTTATCGGTGAATATTATGTGAAAATAGACGATAAGGGGAGGCTCGTTTTTCCCTCCGCTTTCAAAGCCGTTTTTTCGCCGGAAGAAAAACTCTCTTTTGTCGTAAAAAAAGACCTGTTTGAAAATTGCCTTTGCATGTATACATACGGAGAGTGGGAAAAAGAGTCGGAAGAGGTGAAAGGAAGATTAAACTTCTTCAATAAAGAACATGCCCGGTTCTGGAGGGAATACATGAGAGAAAGGGCAATAGTCGACCCCGACGAAAAGCTCGGAAGAATATCCATCCCCAAAAAACTGCTTTCCGGTATAGGAGCGGAAAAAGAGATGGTATTCGCAGGGAACGATCATAAAATAGAGATCTGGGCCAAAGAGGAGTACGAAGCTAAAAAGATGGGACAAGACGAGTTTGTTTCGCTGGCCGAAAAGATTTTAGGATAATATGTCTGCATATCACATACCTGTTCTTCTGGATGAGAGCGTATCTGCTCTTAACCTGGATATAAACCCCGACGGCGTTTATATAGACGCCACTTTCGGGGGAGGAGGGCACAGCACGGAAATATTGAAGCGTCTGGGTAGAAAAGGGAAACTTATAGCTTTCGACAGAGACATGGATGCTCTTAACAATGCGCCTGAGGACGAAAGACTGATACTGGTTCATAACAATTTCAGGTTCCTGGGAAATTTTGTGAAATATTACGGATACAAGGAAAAGATAGACGGGATACTTGCAGATCTTGGAGTTTCGTCTCATCAGTTCGACACCGGCGAAAGAGGATTCTCTTTCAGATTTGAAGCCCCGCTGGATATGAGGATGAACAGGCTTGCGGGGAAAAACGCCGCGGATATTATAAACAGTTACCCGCAGGACGAGCTTGCCAGGATATTCCGGCTTTACGGCGAAATAGACCAACCCCGGAAAGTTGCCGGACTTATATGCAGGGCGAGGGAGACGTCTCCTATCGTAACGACCGGGGAGTTGAGCAAAGTTGTAAGTAAATTATATAACAGTTTTACTGAGCATAAATTTTTAGCCAAACTGTTTCAGGCCCTCAGGATAGAAGTGAACTCGGAAATGACGGCGCTGGAAGATTTTCTAGGCGGAACTCTTGCCGCACTAAAAACGGGGGGCAGGTTATCGGTAATAACATATCATTCCCTGGAAGACAGAATGGTTAAAAATTTTATGAAAACGGGGAATACTGAAGGGAAACAGGAAAAAGATTTCTTCGGAAATATAGAATCCCCTTTTGAGATATTAACAAAAAAACCAGTGCTCCCGTCGGAAACGGAAATAAATTCCAATCTCAGGAGCAGAAGCGCAAAATTGAGGATTGCAGAGAAAGCAATATAACGGAAATGGAGAACAAGAGTGAGAAAAAGGTAAAAGGATTCAGCATAACCGGAGATATATTGGGAGGACAATTTCTTTCAAGACAGAAGATTACCGCCCAATGGCTTTTCATACTCTATATTTTCCTGCTTATACTGCTTTACATAACAATAAACCTGGGAGTTGAAAAAACACAACTTACCCAGAGAAGGAATCAGAGAGAATTGAAAAACCTGAAAGCGGATTATACCAGTAAAGCCGCAAAGCTGCAATATCAGAGTAAAAGAGGGGAAGTAGAACAAAGACTGATAACGCTCGGCTCGGCATTACAAAAACCGGAACACCCGGCCAGACTTGTAAAACTACCGTAACAATAACATTATAAAAAGCTCTATATCAAACTATGACCGGTATTTTCAAAAGAATTGCATTTCTGTATAAATTATTCGTTGTAATGGCTCTCGTAGTCATTATAAAGATTATTTATATGCAGTTCATATCCCCTACCGAAATAAAGGCGGAGGATATTTCTTACCGTAATGAGGTTGTAGAATCTATAAGGGGAAATATCCTGGCCAGGGACGGGAGACCTTTTGCAACATCTGTTCCTTACTACCGTATAAGGCTGGATTGTATAGTTTCGAATCCCGATACATTTAAGAACAATATAGACAAATTAAGCCGCGAACTGGCGAACTTTTTCAGGAACAAACCGGCGGCGGCGTATAAAAAAGAGCTGATACAGGCGCGTAAAGAAGGAAAGCGATATAAAGCCCTGGGAAACCGTTTAGTAGACTATTCGGAACTGGAGCAGATAAAGAAATTTCCGCTGCTGAGGCTCGGAGCGAACAGGGGGGGATTGATAACCGAACAGAAATATAAAAGGAACAATCCTTACGGAAGGCTGGCTTACAGGACAATAGGATTTATCAATACGGAAGGG
The DNA here is from genome assembly GCA_964449975.1 of uncultured Muribaculaceae bacterium. GTDB lineage: Bacteria > Bacteroidota > Bacteroidia > Bacteroidales > UBA932 > Egerieousia. Next base: position 70,473 of record CAYVED010000001.1, on the reverse strand, counting down.
ACAGGAGTAGGTATAGAAGGAAGCTGCGATTATTATCTTAAAGGAGTTCCCGGACAACAGGTATTACAAAGGATGCTGGGTGGAGAGTGGAGGCCTATAAACAACAACGAGGAGACCATTCCGCCTAAAGACGGATACGATATACAGACCACAATAGATATAGGCATACAGGAAGAGGCTGAAAAAGCATTAAGAGAGCAGCTTGCTAAAGGAGATAATGTAGAGGGGGCCACCGCAATAGTAATGGAGGTAAAGACAGGAGCCATACGAGCCATTGCAAATATGAAGAAAACTTCGGGCGGAGGATATGACGAGTCTTATAATTACGCAATCGGAGATGCCACAGAACCGGGAAGCGTATTAAAGCTGGTAACGCTGGTATCCCTTCTGGAAGACGGATACGTAACATTGAACAGTCCGGTAGATGCGGGCAACGGAAAATGGAAATACGGCGGGCATACATATTCGGACGTTACGCCGGGAGGATACGGGTTGATAAATGTAAAAAAAGCATTTGAAAAATCCTCTAATGTAGCATTTGCAAAACTGGCGGTGGAATATTACGGGGGAAGGGAAAAAAAATATGTAGACAGGATACAGAATATGAAACTCGGAGAGAGGTTTAACCTGGATATACAGGGCGAATCGAGAGCGGTAATTTACGCCCCTGGAGACCCTATGTGGTCTAATTCCAGCATCTCTTCCATGGCGATAGGATATGCCGTACTGCTTACCCCGCTCCATACCCTCACTTTTTATAACGCCATAGCCAATGAAGGTAAGATGGTGAAACCTTATTTTATAGATAATTATCAGCAGAACGGAGAGATAATAAAACAATTCGCGCCTCAGGAGATAATAGGTAGTATCTGTTCCAAATCCACGATAAAAGCAGCGCAGGAGGCATTAAGGGGAGTAGTGGAAGAAGGAACAGGCAAAGCTCTGAACAACCAGTATTATCAGATAGCGGGAAAGACCGGAACCGCCAGAATCTCCTACGGTGGAAAATACGGGTATGAAAAGAACGGATTCCGCAGATACCAGGCCTCATTCGCGGGATACTTTCCGGCGGAGAATCCGCAATATTGCGCCATAGTGATACTCTACTCCGGAGACACCAGGGGGAATTTTTACGGAGGTTCACAGGCCGGTCCGGTATTTAAACGGATAGCAGATTACATATACTCCATAAGTCATGAATGGGAAATCCCGCTTAACGGGAAAAATAGGGAGGGAACATCCCTGCCTTATATATGCACAGGCAAAGCTGAGGCTGCCAAAACAGTTCTGTCTCAACTGGGAATGGAAAATAAAGTGGTAAATATGAGATCGAAAGAAAGCTCCGGATGGCAGCAATTTACCAGAGACTCTTTAAAACTTATAGCGACGACCTACCCCACACATACCGATTCGCTTGTAAATGTTACGGGTATGGGACTAAAAGACGCGGTATATCTCCTTGAAAACATGGGTTACCGGGTAACATTCAGCGGATGCGGAAAAGTAACCGGACAAAGTCCGGCTCCGGGATCAAAAATATCAAAGAAAACGGTTATAAATCTTCAATTATCGGAAAATGGAACTAATTCAACTATTAAAGGGAACAGAGCAGGCCGGTGACACGGCTCCCGTTAAGTATCAAAATGCGGAGATCGATTTCATATCCGCAGATTCCAGGAAATGTATTCCGGGATGTCTGTTTATCGCCGTAAGGGGGGCCGAAAACGACGGCCATAATTATATAGACAAAGCTATCGGGAACGGGGCAAAATATATAGTATGCGAAGAAATCCCGGCAATCCGGAACAACGATATCACATATATCCTTATAAAAAACAGCAGGAAAGCCGTTGCCCGCATAGCCTCAAACTTCTACGGCAATCCGTCTGGAGAACTAAAACTGGCTGGCGTTACCGGAACAAACGGCAAAACCTCGATCGCCACTTTACTTTATAATATGTTCACCCGGCTCGGATATAATTGCGGTCTGCTCTCCACGATAGCCAATTACGTAGGCGTAAAAAAATATGAAACGATAAATACCACTCCGGGGCCTATAGAAATCAACGCTCTGCTTGCTCAGATGGTAAGTGAAGGGTGCGAATATTGTTTTATGGAAATAAGCTCGCATGCGGTAGATCAGGAAAGGGTTTCTTCCCTTACATTCGCGGGAGGAATATTTACGAACCTGACACACGACCATCTCGATTATCATAAAACCTTCGCGGAGTATCTTAACTGTAAAAAAAGATTTTTTGATTCCCTTCCGGAAAAGGCATTCGCCCTTACCAATACGGACGACCGCAACGGCTTGGTAATGGTACAGAATACCAAAGCCAAAATATATACGTATTCATGCCGGAACTATGCGGATTTCAGAGTAAAAATCATAGAAAAGACAATAGAGGGAATGCTGCTGAATATAAACGGCAAAGAGGTCTGGTGCAGGTTCATAGGGATGCATAATGCAGCCAATCTTACTGCGGTTTACGCTGCGGCCATATTGCTCGGAGGAAAAGAGGAGGAAGTAATAAGGATTATGAGCGAACTTACTTCGGTAGCCGGAAGGCTGGAATATCTCAAAGGAGATAACGATATTATAGCGGCAGTGGATTACGCGCATACTCCCGACGCGCTGGAAAACGTACTTAAAACCCTCAAAGACCTGCAACCGGCCGGAGATCTGATATGCGTATTCGGATGCGGGGGAAACAGGGACAGAACCAAACGTCCGGAAATGGGGGCGATTGCCGGCAAATACGCATCAAGGATAGTTGTCACCTCGGATAATCCGCGTTTTGAAGACCCGCAACTGATAATAAACGATATTAAAGCCGGAATGGATATAAAAGCCCGCGCAATAGCCCTTTTTATTCCCGACAGGCCGGAGGCCGTAAAAACAGCTATACTTACCGCAAAACCGGGGTCGATAATTCTCGTAGCGGGAAAAGGTCATGAGGATTATCAGATAATAAACGGAGTAAAACATCACATGGACGACAAAGAACTGATAAAGGATGCTTTCGATATGCTGGCAGAAGCAAAAAAATAGTATGAAAAAACAGAAAAAACAATAACAATGTTATATCATCTTTTCGATTATCTGCAAAATAACGGATTCGATTTTCCGGGATCGGGGTTAATGAAATATATAACCTTCAGAGCTCTCCTCGTTACTATGAGTTCCCTGCTGATAGCCCTTTATATAGGCCCTAGAATCATAAAGAAGCTCCAGAAAAAACAAATAGGAGAAGAGATAAGGGATCTGGGGCTAGAAGGTCAGATGCAGAAGAAAGGAACACCGACAATGGGAGGCATAATAATCCTGCTCTCCATACTTATTCCCACCCTGTTGTTTGCCAACCTTACCAACATATATGTTATACTTATGATAATAACAACGATATGGTTAGGGTTCATAGGCGGTCTGGACGATGCTATAAAGGTTTTCAGAAAAGACAAAGAAGGATTAAGCGGCAAATACAAAATAGTAGGACAGGTTACCCTGGGACTGATAGTAGGATTGGTCTTATGTTTCAGCAGCCAGGTAACGGTAAGGGAGAAAACCGCCGCCACCGTCAGAGGCTCGCATCCGGAGATATTGCAGGAGGCCGACCGTACCTCCGTTGCTTACTTCAAAGACTCTAAAAGCACTCTTACCACGATACCGTTCGTAAAAAACAACCAGTTCGATTATGCCTGGCTTTCGCCGTTCTCAGGCAAAGCCGGAGATATAGCGGGATGGATAATGTACATACTGGTAATAATTTTCGTTATCACCGCAGTTTCCAACGGAACCAACCTCACCGACGGAATGGACGGGCTTACGACAGGCATATCGGCATTTGTGGGAACGACCATAGCGATACTGGCCTATTTATCGGGAAACTCAATATATGCCTCATACCTCAATATTATGTATATACCCAATACCGGAGAGGTTGTAATATTCATGGCGGCATTTATAGGAGCGCTTATAGGATTCCTCTGGTACAACACGTTCCCCGCACAGGTATTCATGGGAGATACGGGAAGTCTGGCTCTTGGGGGTATAATCGCGGTAGCGGCTATAATAATAAGAAAAGAGTTGCTCATACCCGTACTTTGCGGGATATTTTTCATAGAAAGTATTTCGGTAATACTGCAAAGGTTTTACTTCAAATATACGAAAAAGAAATACGGGCAGGGACGCAGAATATTTAAGATGAGTCCTTTGCATCACCATTTCCAGAAAGAGGGAATTCCTGCCCTTATACAGATACCCAAGCAGGCGATTCCCGAAGCCAAAATAGTAGTAAGATTCTGGATCATAGCTATCTTACTATGCGCAATAACAATAATAACATTAAAAATAAGATAGTTATGCAAAGGATTGTTATACTTGGCGGAGGAGAGAGCGGAATAGGTTCCGCGGTCCTTGCAAAAACAAAAGGTTTTGATGTTTTCCTGAGCGACAACGGAAACATCAAAGAGGACGGAAAGGAGATACTTCAAAAGTATGAAATAGATTTTGAAGAGGGAGGGCATACCCCTGAAAAGATATTAAATGCGGACGAGGTGATAAAAAGCCCCGGCATTCCGGATACTTTACCGCTTATCGTCTCCGCAAGGGATAAAGGAATAAAGATAATATCGGAAATCGAGTTCGCAGGCAGATATGATAATTCCATAAAAATATGTATTACCGGAAGCAATGGTAAAACCACCACTACCTCGCTAATCTATTTCATGCTCAAGAACGCGGGGCTGAACGTAGGACTGGCAGGTAATATAGGACAAAGTTACGCATACCAGGTAGCAACCGAAAAATTCGATTACTACGTGCTGGAATTAAGCAGTTTCCAGTTGGACGGAATGTACGGGTTCAAAGCGGATATAGCAATACTTATGAATATTACTCCGGATCATCTGGACAGGTACGATTTTAAGATGCAGAACTATGTCGATTCTAAATTCAGGATTACACGCAACATGAGGCCGGAAGATTGTTTTATTTTCTGCGCCGACGATCCGGTTACCTCAGAAGAACTGGAAAAGATTGTACTGAAAGCCAGAATGCTTCCTTTCAGTCAGGAAAAAGAGGTTGAACAGGGAGCTTTCATTAAAGGGGAACGGATGTATGTAAGATACGGGGAGGATGAATATTCCATGTACCTTAAAGAACTGGCCCTCTCAGGAAAACATAACATATATAATTCAATGGCAGCGGCAATAACAGCAAAAGCCATTAATATAGACAAACAGATAATCAGGGAGAGCCTTATGGATTTCCGGGGAGTGGAGCACAGAATGGAAAAAGTGCTTAAGATAAAGAACGTGCTCTATATAAACGATTCTAAAGCCACCAACGTAAATTCTAGCTGGTACGCCCTCGACAGCATGACTACTCCCGTCGTATGGATAGCCGGAGGAAAAGACAAAGGCAACGATTACGCCCCGCTTTACGATCTTGTGAAAAAGAAAGTAAGGGTATTGATATGTATGGGAGTGCATAATGAGAAACTGCATGAGGAGTTCGCCGATAAAGTGGATATTATGATAGACGTGCGATCCGCAAAGGATGCCGTACTAAAAGCATACGAAAACGCCGTGCCGGGAGAAACCGTGCTTCTCTCTCCCTGCTGCGCAAGTTTCGATCTCTTTGAAAATTATGAAGACCGGGGAAGGCAATTTAAAGAAGCGGTAAGAAATTTATAATAAGGAACAGTAAACAATAAATAGTTATAGTACGATGAATCTGGGGCATATAGCGGAAGAGCCTATCATAAACAGGCTGAACGGGGACAAAGTTATCTGGATAATAGTTTTTCTTTTATCCCTTATCTCTATTGCCCTTATATATTCATCAAGCAGTTCGCTTGCATTTAAAGAACATACCACAAATTTCGCGTTCCTTATAAAACAGTTGAAATTTGTAATAATGGGGCTTGCTGCCCTCTACCTTTGTTATAAAATCCCGCTGGGATGGTACAGGTTCCTGGCGTATCCGGCTCTGGGTATAAGCATAATCCTGCTCCTTCTGACACCGATAATAGGTAAAGAAATGAACGAAGCGAAAAGATGGATAGAGATAGCAGGAGTCCGCTTCCAGCCTGCCGAAATGGCTAAAATAGCCATTATATTATACCTGGCCAGAACACTGGAATTAAGCAGGCTTTCCACTTTTAGGGAGTTTATGATAAAGATAATAGTTCCAATAGGCATGACATGCGTACTTATAATGATAGGCAGTGTCTCTGCTGCTATCTTTATAGGACTTATAAGTTTCTGCGTGCTGTTTATAGCCGGGGTAAAATGGTCTTATCTCATAAAAGCGGCGGGAATAGGTATGGCGGCACTCATCCTATTGATAATATTGCATCTGGCTTTCGGTATATTTCCGCGTCTGGATACGGCTACAAGCCGTATAAAAAAACATTTTGTAAAAACGGAGATAAGCGAAACCCTCCCGGCCGAAGAGAAACAGAGACAGGCGGACAAAACGTTTCAGGAAGATATGGCGAAAATAGCCATATCTTCCGTGGGAATATTGGGTAAAGGGCCGGGAAACAGTACGCAGCGTTATGTACTCCCCCACCCCTATTCGGATTACATTTACACGATAATAATAGAAGAGTACGGCCTTGCCGGAGGGGTATTTGTATTAATGCTATACCTGTGGTTCCTCTACCGGTGCATAATACTGGTAAGAAGCTGCGCAAAAGTATTTACCGCTATAACGGTAGGAGGTCTGGGACTGCTTATAACCATACAGGCTTCGCTGCATATACTGGTAAATGTGGGGATAATGCCGGTAACCGGACACACCCTGCCGATGATAAGCCTGGGAGGAACATCTCTGGTGATTCTGAGTTGCGCTTTCGGAATAATATTATCGGTGAGCCGTACGATAGATATAAGCTCTCATAAAAAAGAGGCAGTTAAAACGCCTGAAGCCGCAGAGGAACAAACGGAACATGAAATAATAGCCCCCAACGGAGAATTTAAATAGAAAATGGAAAAAATAAAGGTAATAATAAGCGGAGGAGGAACCGGAGGTCATATTTTTCCGGCCATATCCATAGCAAACGCCATAAAAGAACTTATGCCGGGATCGGATATATTGTTCGTGGGAGCAACCGGGCGTATGGAAATGGAAAAAGTACCGGCTGCCGGATACAAAATAGAAGGAATTCCGGCAAGGGGACTTAAAAGGCCGTTGTACTCGCTTTCCAATATAGGCGTGGCAATAGATTATCTGCGATGCAAAATAATCGCTAAAAAAATAATCAAAGAGTTCCGTCCGGATGTTGTTGTAGGTGTAGGCGGATATGCGAGTGCGGCTATCGTGAGCGTGGCAGGTAAACGCGGAATACCCACTCTGTTGCAGGAACAGAATTCTTTCGCGGGACTTGTAAACAAAGAGAACGGGAAGACCGTTGATAAAATATGCGTGGCTTACGAAGGTATGGAGCGCTTTTTCCCTAAAGAGAAGATATTGTTTACGGGAAATCCCATACGGAAGGATATAGCTCCGTGCACACCCCGGCAAAGAGAGGAGGGATATAAATTTTATAATCTTTCCCCGGATAAAAAAACTATTTTCGCAGTGGGGGGAAGCCAGGGATGCAGGACTCTGAACAACTGTATGATAAATGAGATAGAAAAGGGGGATATGTTTAAACCGTCAATTAACGGAGAACAGGAGTGCCAGGTAATATGGCAATGCGGTAAATATTACAAAAAGGAAATAGACTCTTTTATGCATGGCAGGAATGAACCCAATGTATATTACACCGATTTTATAGGCAGAATGGATCTTGCATATGCGGTTGCCGATGTGGTGGTAAGCAGAGCCGGAGCCGGGACTATATCCGAATTATGTGTAGCCGGAAAATGTACGGTATTCGTACCGTCCCCGGTAGTCGCCGAAGATCACCAGACACACAACGCAATGGCGCTGGTAAACAAAGGAGCGGCGCTTATGATAAAAGATTCGGAGGCGGAAAGAGAACTTATTCCGTGTATCAGGGAGCTTATGAAAAGCCCTCTGAAAATAGCGGAATACGAAAGAAATATAGCGGCCCTTGCAAAAAGGGATGCCGCGCAGGTTATAGCAAAAGAGTGTATAAAACTGGCGAAAAAAACGGATAGGATGCAATTAAAAAAATTTTAGACGTATGAACAACGTATATTTCATAGGCATAGGCGGAATAGGCATGAGTGCAATAGCGCGTTATTACAATCATGCGGGCTTTAACGTAAGCGGATATGACAAGACTCCGAGCAGGCTTACGAAAGCGCTCGAAGAAGAAGGTATAGCAATACACTATACGGATGATATTTCCCGTATCCCGGCCGATAAAGAGAATACGCTCGTAATATACACACCGGCCGTACCTAAAGAGATGGAAGAAATGGCTTATGTATCCAACAAAGGCTACAAGGTTATAAAACGCTCGCGGGCGCTGGGAGAGATAGCTCTGGGACAAAAATGTCTTGCAGTGGCCGGAACGCACGGAAAAACTACCACCAGCACTATAGTTGCCCATATTTATACCTGTTCAGGAAAAGGATGCTCGGCGTTTCTGGGAGGTATTGCAAAAAATTACCGTACGAACCTGCTGCTTAGCAAGAATCCGGTACTTGTAGCCGAAGCGGATGAATTCGACCGCTCTTTCCTGCAACTTTATCCGGATATTGCCATAATCACTTCGACAGACGCCGATCATCTGGATATTTACAATAATCCGGATAATCTGAAAAAGGCTTTTGCGGATTTTGCGGGGCAAATAAAAACGAACGGGGCGCTTATCCTGAAAAAAGGAGCGGATATAGATACCGGCAAAGTAAAAGCAAAAATATACACATACTCGTTTAAAGAAAGTGCGGATTTTTCTCCCGTAAATGTAGAATTATTGCCGGGAGGATATTTTAAATTCGATATAAGATACCCGGCATATACAGCCATATCCGGGAAAGATATTCCGGCAGGAGCAATAAAAAAATGCATCGTGGGAGTGCCGGGATGGGTAAATGTTGAAAACAGCATAGCCGCGGCGGCAATGGCTCTTATAGGCGGAATAGAGCCTGAAAAAATAAAAGAAGCCCTGGCAACTTTCAAAGGGGTTGAAAGAAGGTTCGATATACACATCAATACTCCAGATACCGCTTACATTGATGATTATGCACATCATCCTAAGGAAATATCTTCCGCAATAAGTTCCATAAGGAATATATTCCCCGGCCGCAGGCTGTGCGGAATATTCCAGCCGCACCTCTATACCAGGACAAGGGATTTCGCGGAAGAGTTTGCCGAAAGTTTAAGCAGCCTGGACGAACTTATCCTGCTGGATATATATCCTGCAAGGGAAGCTCCGATAGAGGGAGTAAGCTCGAAGATAATTTTCGATAAAGTGACCGCCCCCTTCAAGATACAGATACATAAGGAGCAACTGCTCGATTATCTGAAAGATAAGGAAATAGATATTTTAATAACATTCGGTGCAGGGGATATAGACAGGCTTATACAACCTATCACCGAGATGCTGAACAAAAGAGTAACGAAAGAATAACAAATGTTCCGTAAGATTCTTATATATTTAGGATATACCGTACTTCTATGTACGCTGGGAGGATATTTCTTCTTCGGATCGCTGCTGGAAAAAAAGGGAGGCGGCAAGGAGGTATGCCGTGTTGTAAAAGTTACGCTTCTGGACAGTGCTAAAAATAAATTCGTTACTACCGGAGAAGTCATAGGAATAATAGAGGGATTTATGGGTAAAACCATAGGGAAAAAGAACAGTAATATAGATATAAACAACATAGAGGAACTGCTCGACAAGAGAAGTGCCATAAAAAAATCGCAGGTAAGCCTCACGAGGGACGGAAAGCTGAATATCAATATAACTCAAAGACGTCCTGTCCTGAGAATACAGACGGAGAACGGCGGATTTTATATTGATGAAACGGAATATATATTCCCGCTTGTCGAAACATTCACATCCTACGTACCCATAGTGAGCGGGAATATTCCGGTAATCATCAATTCGCAACACAGGGGTAAAGCGCTGGAAGATAAGGATAACTGGATTGCCAAAATACTTAAAATGGGAAATTTCCTCGATAAGAACCCGTTCTGGAACGCCCAGATAGAGCAGATATATATAGATTCCTCCGGCGACATATTATTATATCCGCGGGTAGGAAGCCACAGGATAATTTTCGGGGATCTGAATGATATAGAAGAAAAATTCGGGAAATTGTACGCTTTTTACAAGAACATTGTTCCGGAGGAAGGGTGGGATAGATACGTTTCGGTAAACCTGAAATATAAGAATCAGATAGTTTGTAAGTTAAATAATAAAGTGAATAAAACTCTTTAGTTATGAAAAATCTAATTGCGGCCATAGATTTAGGCACCACAAAAGTAGTCTCGATAGTAGGCGAGAAAACCGCCGGCGGAATAAAAATCATTGCATATAACCAGGCTCCTTCCAAAGGAGTTACCAGAGGAGAAGTGGTAAATATACAGCATGTACTGGATTCGATGCTTCCCACACTAAGGGAAGTTGAGAATATCATAGGAGAAAAAATAAACGAAGTATTCGTAGGAATTGCGGGACAGAATATAAGGTGCGCCACCAACGGCAGCCAGATAATAAGGCCGAACCCGGAGGATCTTATTACTTCGGCGGAAATAGACACTATCACCAGAAATATGTACGGAACTTTCTGCCAGGGAGACGAAGAGGTTCTTCACGCTATTCCCCAATCTTACAACATTGATGATTTCATGGGAATAACGGAGCCTGTAGGTATGATCGGAAAACAAATAGCCGCAAGCTACAAACTATTCATAGGGAAGAAAAACTCCGCACAATACAGCAATAATGTTATACAAAGGGCCGGACTGAAACTTAAAGAGCTTATTCTGGAACCGCTGGCATCCGCCAAAGCCATCCTGGGCGAAGAAGAAACGGAAATAGGCATAGCGATGGCAGATATAGGAGGGGGTACGTCGGATCTTATCATAATACAGGACAATATAATAAGGCATGCGGCTGTAATTCCGTTCGGAGGTAACTCGATTACGGAAGATATACGTATAGGCTGCGGTATATCATACAAACATGCAGAACAACTGAAAATAGATCACGGAACATGTTACAGTGCATACGCTCCCGAAAACAAAAGGATAGTCATACCTGGCATAGGCGGAAGGGAAAGCCGGGAAATATCATGTAAAGTACTATCCAATATCATAGAAGCCAGGGTTGCGGAAATACTCGAGGCTATAGACTACGAGATAGAGAAGTCGGGATACAAAAAACTTATAAAAGGCGGTCTGGTACTCACCGGAGGCAGTTCCCAGCTTGCAAATATCTGCCAGCTCTCAAGCCTTATCACCGGAATGGAAACCAGGGTTGCGGTTCCCGATATATCTGTTACCCCGGATTCCATAACGGATATTTACAAGCCCGGCCTCTCTACTGCCGTGGGGTTAGTGCTTAAAGGATTCGAGAGAATGGAACGGGAAGGCGTTATTTACAATACTACTTCCGCCATGCGCAAAGAGGAACAGGAGGAAACAGCGGACGTGGAGGCAGAAGCAAAACAGGCGGCGAAAACCTCTAAAGATAAAAAGTCCGGGTTCAGTTTCTCCAAACTGCTCGGTTCTCTCAACACCGACAATATGTTTAAAGATAACGATGCTTAGAATATGGAAGATCTGAATAATATAATAGTTCCCGACGGGTGGAACATGAGCCAGTCCATCATAAAAGTGATAGGCGTAGGCGGCGGCGGCTGTAACGCGGTAACGGAGATGTTCAGGCAGGGAATAAAAGATGTCGAGTTTATGATATGCAACACAGACATGCAATCCCTGAGGATCAGCAATGTTCCCGAAACTTTAAGGCTGGGGAACGATCTTACCAAAGGGCTGGGAGCCGGATGCGATCCCGAAAGAGGCCGGCGTGCAGCGACGGAATCCGTAGAAGATATTAAAAAATCGCTCCAGGGAAACACGGAAATGGTTTTCATTACTGCGGGAATGGGAGGCGGAACAGGAACCGGAGCCGCCCCCGTAATAGCCCAGGTAGCGAAGGAAATGGGAAAACTTACCGTAGGTGTGGTGACCTTACCGTTCAGGGACGAAGGATCCGAATTTATAAAAAGGGCTATTTTAGGAATAAAAGAGCTGCAGAAACATGTAGACAGCCTGCTTATTATAGATAATCAGAAACTTTACCAGGTATTCGGCAACCTCACTATATTCGAGGCGTTTCCGCGTGCGGACGAGGTATTGAGTACGGCCGTAAGGAGCATCTCGGAGATCATCACCCGCCCCGGCTTTATAAACGTGGACTTCGCCGACGTAAGAATGGTTATGAAGAACAGCGGAATGGCAATAATGGGTATGGGCGAAGCGGAAGGTCCCGACAGGGCTATCGACGCCGTCAAAAAAGCATTCGAGTCCCCTTTGCTGAATGACTGTGATCTTACTACCGCAAAAGGCGTACTCGTAAATATAACTTCCAGTAAAGAGGACGGAGGGCTTACAATGGCCGAACTCTCGCAGATAATGGAGTATGTTAACAGCTACACCGGCTCGGCGGGAAAATTCAAAAGAGGCGTGGTATTCGATCCGTCTATCGGGAAGAAAATAAGCGTAACTATTGTGGCCACCGGGTTTAACGTGCATAATCTCCCGCAGATAAACATAGATGAAGAGAGGGGCAACAGGGTAATACTCGGGAGCAGCGGAATTTATTCCTCTGTGGACGATACCCCTAAAAGCGACAATTCCATAATAATAAATGAAGTCCGGAATACGGATTATACCCGGCCGGAAAGAGAGGAAGAGGAAGAAATAAGCGTAAGAGAATCCTCCGCCAGAGAGCCGGCATATATAAAACACGAAGGCAAACCCGCACTTATCCTGGAAAGCGGCGAAGATATAACCGTGCTGGAAAACCAGCCGGCATATATGAGACGAAATAAAAATATATCGGGAACCGTCACGCAGGTAAATGCGGACAGGGAAGCAGGAAAGATGAAAATAGAGCAGGTAAACGGCAGGCAGGAACTGAGCGACAACTCCTACATCCACCGTACACAGGATTAAGAACTGTTTTGATTTTCTACAAACCTTGTCCTGTTTATTCCCGGATGTTGGTTTTCGTTCGATAAAATCAAAACAATGTCTGAATTTTTGCACAATATATTGCAAAATCGGGTTCTGTTAGCTATGTTTGTAGCCCATTATTAAAAATCATTTATGAGCGAGAGAAAAAGAAGAGTACGATTTGCCCCCAGTCCCACCGGGCCGCTCCACATGGGAGGCGTAAGGACAGCTTTATATAACTATTTATACGCCAAACAGACAGGCGGGGATTTCATCCTCCGTATAGAGGATACCGATTCGCAACGTTTCGTTCCGGGAGCCGAAAAATATATAATAGACTCTCTCAGATGGTGCGGCATTTATCCCGACGAAGGGGTGGATGCCGAAGGCAACATTGCGGAAGTTGCAAGTGAAAGGCATCCTCACGCCCCCTACCGACAATCGCAGAGGAAACATATTTACAGGCAATACGCAGAACGGCTGATCGCCGGCGGCCATGCATATTATGCTTTCGATTCGGCGGAAGAACTTGATGCACGCAGAAAAGAGGCAGAGTCGAACAAAGAGACATTCATCTATAATTACCGGACGCGGAAAGAGCTTAAAAACTCACTTACCCTTCCAGACGATGAAGTAAAACGCCTTCTAGCCGGAACGAACAACTGGACGATAAGATTCAGGAATCCGGAGAACGAAACGGTTGCAATGGACGATCTCATCCGCGGCCATATAGAAGTAAATACAAATACGCTGGACGACAAAGTACTCTGGAAAGCAATAGACGAATTACCCACCTATCATCTGGCGAACATAGTAGACGACCATTTAATGGAAATAACAGAGGTGATAAGAGGCGAAGAGTGGCTTCCCTCCCTTCCGCTCCATTACCTTCTTTATAAAGCGTTCGGCTGGAGCGATACCCAACCGCGTTTCGCCCACCTTTCCCTGTTGCTGAAACCGGACGGAAAAGGAAAACTCAGCAAAAGGGACGGAGACAGGCTGGGCTTTCCCGTATTCCCTCTCCGATGGGTAAATCCGGAAGGAGAAATAAGCAGAGGATACAGAGAGGACGGTTATTATCCCGAAGCGTTCATAAACATGCTCGCACTTTTGGGATGGAACCCGGGGACGGAGCAGGAGATATTTACGCTGGAAGAACTTGTACGGGCATTCTCGCTGGACAGGGTAATAAAATCCGGGGCAAGATTCAACCCCGAAAAAGCTAAATGGTTCAATCAGGAATACCTGCGAAAACAAACCGATAACCGGTTAGCGGCAGAATTTCTTCCGCTGTTGAAAGCAAAAGGAATAGAAATTACGGATATACCACAGGGAATGCCAGATGTAGAAAAAAACAGTAATGCCCGTTCATATCCTTTCGTTTACGTAGAACAGCTTTGCGGACTTATAAGGGAGAGAGCGCATTTCGTATCGGATTTCTGGGGGATATGCAGTTATTTCTTCATAGCGCCTGAAAGCTATGCAGAAGCAGACATTAAAAAATTCTGGAATTCCGGAACAAAAGCCATTATGGAAAAAGTACGCAACTTCATAGAGGAGATGGATATTACCGATTTCACAGCCGAATATGCACAAACCGGGAAAGCCGGAGCAAAAGCCGGGAACGTACACAAAATAGAAGAGGCCCTTACCGCATATATAAAATCCAACGAATGGAAAATGGGAACGGTAATGAATACCCTCCGCCTTTTCTTCGTAGGAGAAGCCAAAGGACTCGGTATTGCGGATATAATATACTTTACAGGGAAACGGGAGGCTTTGCGCCGTATAGATAAAGCGCTCCTTACCCTCAATTAAACAGGATATATAACCTTTATATATTAACCTTTTCCACCTATTTTTATAAAAAAGAAGGGTTTGTCCGGGAAATTTCGGACAAACCCTTTTAATTTAACAAATATTTTCGTCTATTATACTTTCTTCTTCATAGGAACCCATACCGGCATAAAGAATAATAACGCTATAAGGGAGAAAGCAAGTCCGCCCATCGTACCGAGTGCAAAAGCGAACCAGAAAACCTCGCCCTTCCCGTCCATAAGGAAAGGAATAAGCCCTAGCACGGTAGAAAGAATCGTAAGCATAATAGGTATGATCTTATGATTGAAAGCCCTTATATAAAACATATAAGTGCCTTTATACTTTTTAATCCCTTTCTGCCCTCTGTACTCATTCAGTATATATATACCGGCATTTACCACAATCCCGCAAAGCATAACCAGAGAAGCATACCCTCCCTGATCGAACCGGCAGCCTGTAATCGAGAAGATAAGGAAAACCCCTATAAAAGAAATAGGTATAAGCCCTATGATTATAAGAGGGAAACGCAGAGATTCGAACAATACCGCGCAGATAAAATAAATTATCCCTATTATCAATATCAGAAGCCAGACACTTAAAGACTCTCTTCCCCAATAATCGTATTCCGATTGAGCAGCCTTATATCCTATAGGCAGAACCGCCTTGTTAAGACGATCTATCTCCCTATCTTTAACTCTGTTGGCAAGTTCGTAAGGACCTACGAAATCATACGCTACAATAAGCGTATATTGCTGATTCGTTCTGAAAATATCATTTCCGCTATTGCGTTTATCTATTTTACCTATATCGGAAAAACGGAGATTCTTATCTCCTATCGTAATATACTCGTTCCTGAGATTCCAGACATCGAAATACTCTTTCCTGTTTGAAACCGCATCCACGGAAACTCTTTTACCGCCCTCATAATAATGACCTATCGACTGGGAATATAACTGCTCAAGTAAGGAACTGTAAGCATCCCGGAGTCCCAGCTCATGAGATGCAAGCCTGTATGAATCGTAATCAATAAAATACTCACTGCGGCTCATCGTATTTCCCCAGCCAACCTGACCGAAAATATCAGGGGAATTCACTCTTGCATTTTTTGAAAGTTCCGCCACAGACATTTTGCAGAACTCATATAGCTTGTCATAATTATATCCGGTAAAAACTATCCTCTGGCTCTTGTATCCGGTACTTATATTATTATTAAATCCCTGGTCGTCTATACCGTACACTCCCCAGTTAGCTCCTCCGAAATTATTAGCCTTACTTATTACCTGCTGCTTGAGCATTAAAGGGAAATAGGAGTTCTCTATATCTTTTTTAAAGGTCACGATAATACTTCCCCTGTTATGTCCCGAAATTCTGGTATTGAAAGTCTCTATCTCATCAAACTGGGAAAGATAGTTTTCCATACTGAGAACTATCTCGTTAAGTTGTGCCGCAGTACATCCGTCCGGCAGCGAAGCGTTTATATTAAGCGTAGGACGCGCCGGTTCCCTGAAAAAACTTCCGGAGCTGTAATTTTTAAGAAACAATCTGAAACTGCCTCCCAATATCTTGTCCGCCCTCTCTTTTATCTTGTTCCTGAAAAAATCGGAACCAAGGGTTTTATTATATACCTTAACGGCGACATTATCCTTTTTTTTCTCATCCTTATCCTTCCTTGCCGAAAAATAATCTTTCCTTGCCTCAGAACCCAATTTATCGGGAAGTTTGCTTACCGGTATCCCGAACCCCATAATAAGAATGACGAACGTCACCCATTTATATTTCTTAGCATAATAGATATATTTCCCGTAAAAACGATTGAATTTTATTACGAGCCGGCGGCTTCTTAAACTGCTGTTGCTGTTAAGATCACCCTTTTTAACTCCTACTGTATCCACCAGTGCGGGAATAAGCAGCAACGATATAAGCAACGATATAGCCAGATTTACTATAACCACTCCGGAAAAATCTACAAAATTGGCCCTGAGCTGCTCCGGAAGCAGGAAAACCACCACCAGCGCTCCGATACTCGTCATCTGAGCGGCAAGTATGGCTATAAATACCTTCCTGTTCTTATAATAACCGTAATGCGAAATCATTATTATGGAAGTATCTATAATAATACCCAGCGATACCGTTATTCCGGCAAGAGAGTAAAGGTGTATCTCCATATCATATATCACATAAAATATGAAAGCTATGAGGATATTTGCCGCCAGCGCCAGCGATATTATAAAAAGATACCTGAAACTCCGGCTTACTATAAATACAAACACAAGCAGGATAATAAGAGAGAGAACTGTCCGGATTATAATTTTATTAAGCTCTTTCTTGAGCATAACGGAAGAATCGCTCGAAACTATAACGGCAAACTTTTCAGGAAACCCCGGTTCCAGGCTTTTCATTTTTGCTTTCACCTCCGCACACAAGTCCAGCGTATTAACATATTTTTCCGGATAAACCGCTATATTTATAGTATTAAGCCCGTTGATCCTGTAATAATAAGAAGGAACCCGCTCCTTTTTCTCAATCCTGGAAACATCCCCCACTCTTACTATCCTTCCGTCTACATTTTTAATAGGAATACTCTCCAGACTTTCAGGATCGGTATCATGTTTAAGCAATATAGCCGTTTCATGTACGCTACCCACGACATCATAACCGGCAAGCGCTCCCGAAACGGCTCTTCTGAACTCTTCTATCGAGATTCCCAGGGCCGTCAGTTTCTGCGGATCAAAAGCAACCTCCCTATAATAAGGCGTAGCTCCCGAAAGATCTACCGAATTTACACCCTTTACAAGCGCCAGTTCCTTAACTATATTTTCCTGTGTATAATTCTCAATATCCTGGGTAGGAATATCGGCATTCACAGTAAAGATAAGCACAGGTTGTACATTAGCTCCCGTAGATGCCACCGACATATACGGATAAGAACACCCCTCCGGTAATTTTTTATAAACCTGCCGTATAAGCTGGGAAATCTCAAACCGGATATGCTCCATATCATCCTTATTCTTCAGCTTTACCGTAATGCTGCCCCTGTCTTTTCTGGAAACGGAAGAAATCTCCTTTATTCCGCTTACCGAGGCTATCAGTCCCTCCAGTTTGGAGGTAACCTCCATCTCTATTAATTTTGCAGAGGCCCCGTTCCATGAATAATTTACGGTAACCTCGCTTCCCTTCTGGCTGGGAACATACTGTATATTGATCCGGGGTATAACTCCCGCCCCTACGATCATAAGCACTACGAAAATCAGAATAACAGAGAATGCAGGTATCTTTCTCATTTTTCACTCCTCCTATATATCTCGTAATAAAATACGGGAATAAAAAAGATACTCACTACGGTACCCAGAGCCATCCCTCCGATAAGCGCCAGGGAAAGCGGGAATTGCAGATCAGACCCCATATCTCCCCTTACAAGGAACGGCGCTACGGCAAGTATGGTAGTAAGACTGGTCATAAGTATAGGCTTCAATCTCCTGGCTCCGGCAACCATTATAGCCCTTATAAGGGAATATCCCTCTTTCCTCAGCCTGTTTATTGTATCTACTTTAAGAATAGAGTCGTTTATTATTATACCGCACATTACCACAATCCCTATAAGCGACATAAGGTTTATCCCCGAACCGCATATCCAGAGCAGAAAGAACGCCCCGAAAAGATCCACAACTATCTCAGACAAGATAATAAGAGGCTGTATAAGAGACTCGAACTGGGCGGCAAGTATAAAAAACAGCAACAGTACGGATACCATAAGTACCATTATAAGCTCCATTATCATTTCCCTGCCCGAATAATACGCCCCGGAAAAGCTCACGTTAAAATCTTCATCCTTTTTAGACAGTTCGTCAATAGCTTTAACTATCTTGGGAATATCTTTATCGGAAGCATTGATATTAAGCGGATAATAATCCCCGTCCTTCCCCGATACGATGCTCTTAAGGTCACGTACACGTCTCTCCTTAACCACAAGGGAAAGAGGTATATCCGCACCTTTGGCGTTTCTTATCTGCAGCGCGAGCAGATTATCGGCACTCCCGTCCTTATCTCCGAAAACTACCGGAATACCGAAAGTGCCGGATTTTATGGAAAACAACGTATTCTCTTTCGTAGCCCTGCTCAAAGCAGAATATATCATCTGGTAATTAAGCCCGTATAAAGCCATTAGTTCCTGATCGGCTATGAATAATATCTGCTCCTGCCATAAAACAGGCTCCATATAAAGATCGGGCAATCTGTTGCTTATTTTCTCAATTATACTGTTAAGCATATCCGGCTGGGGGGCTTCCCCGTTCCTGCCCTTTATCATAGCTACCAAAGGAGGTTCGTTCTCGGAAAAGATGAGATTAAATATATTCGCCGACTGAGTGAAAACAAATGTCGCTTTAGGATACCTCTCTTTTATAATTTCCGTCAGCTTTTCCTCCAGCAGCGGGAGTTCCTCAACACTCCGGGCTTTCAGATAAACCATAGCTCCCCCTTTATCTATATCGCCCGTATGGGAGAGCAGGAAATCCTGTTTCCCGATAAGAGTATTGGAAGAAAGCAGATATTCTTTTACATCCGTAAGCAGTCCGCTTATGCGGCTGTCGTTCTCATTAATATCCAGCGGAGAATTCCAGTCTATATTCAATACAATATCATCATGTGTAATAGCCGGAAGCTTGGATTTATCCATTATCACATAAATAAAATAAGTAAGCGGTATCAAAGATAAGAATACTGCCCATGCAAGTTTCTGTCTGCGGAAAACCCATTTAAGACCTTTTTCATATAAAGCCACATAATCTATAACCTGCAATTTATGCAAATAAGCATTCTCGCTACGGGCATCTTTCTTAGCATAAAGAAGCCTGTAATAAACCGGAATAATCATTATAGCCACGAAAAAAGAGGACAGCAGACCCACCGTTACGCCCATTGCCTGATCGTAGAACAGAGCTCCCGCAATACCGCTGAGAAAGATCAGCGGAATAAATACAGAACATGTGGTAAGCACCGAACTGAGCATGGGGGCTATAACCTCGTTCGTCCCGCTTACCACGGCCTGCGGCAACGGAGCGCCTCTCTCCCAGTGCTGGGTTATATTATCAATAACAATAATAGAATTATCCACCATCATACCTATACCAAGTATAAGTCCGGAGAGCGAGATTATATTTATGGTTATTCCAAGCAGATAAAGGCATAGCAGCGATACCACAAGAGAAAGCGGAATAGTTATAATTACCAGTAGCGGAGACCGGAAATCTTTAAGGAAGAAAAATATGACCAGAACTGCCAGGATAGCGCCTATTATAATATTCTGCCTGAGATTGCTTATAGAATAATCCAGCAGTTCGGTCTGGTTCCTCGATACAGTAAAAGTAAGATTAGGATATTCTCTATTAAACTCCTTCATAAGTTTCTCCAGATTGCCCTTAAGATCGCTCATTTTCGCATCGCTCTGCTTTATAACGGCGAAAGTCACGGCGCGTTTATCCATATTTCTTACCATTCCCTGGGATTCATCAGGCAGTAAAGTAAGCTTTGCAATATCTTTAAAAAGATAGATTCTGTTATTTATATTAATGGTTATATCCTCAATATCCGAAATATCATTTATCTCGGAATCAAACCTTACGTTCCACTGATAATAGCCGTCTTTAATGGTAAGATTTCCCAAGGATATATTATTCCTGTTTATAGCATTTTCCAGATCGGCAATGGTAATTCCGAGCGATTTTATCTTTTCGTTATCCGGCTCTATCAATATCTGCGATCCCTGTAAGCCGCTTATATCAACCAGGGCTACCTGTTCTACCTGTTCCAGCCTTTTCGATATAACTTCCTTAGCAAACCGGCTCAGTTCGATAAAGCTCTCCACCGACGTATTATCAGAAGTAATATCTATAAAAAACACCGGAATATCCGTAGCGCTGGCCTTTATTATCTTAGGCCTTTCCAGCTCCCTGGTAAGCCCGGTAAGGGCGCGGTCTATCTTCTCATTTACCTCTATAAAATTAAAATCCAGATTCGAACCGTGCTCGAACTGCATGAAAATAGTTCCGTTTCCGTTATCGGCCTCGCATCTGAGTTCCTTTATATTAGAAATCTGTATAAGCTGGTTTCTCAAAGGTTTTATTATACTTTCGTCAATCTCCCTTGCATTGGCTCCCTTCAGCGTAAGCTGTACCGTTATCTGCGGAATATCCACATTAGGCATAAGCGATACCGGCAGCATTCCGATAGCTACCCCGCCGAGGATAAGTATCGCAATAATACTCATGGTAACCGCTACGGGACGTTTAATAAGTTTATCAACCATAGTTCTACATTTTACAGCCGGGGCTTTATTTCTTTTTTACCTCTACATTACTATCATTAGCCAGATTCAGGTTCCCGCTTATAATAATTATATCTCCCTCGTTCAGTTCCGCATTCTTCTGCGCGTTGCCTCTTACGATATGGCTGTTGCTGTTCGAAGCCAGAACATCCACATATACCCAGCCTGCTTTGCCGGTCTCCGGATTAAAAGTAAACAATACGTCATAGCCGTCCCTTATCACGACCGCACTCTTGGGAACCGAAAGCTGTCCCTTGCTCAGGCTCTCTATATAAACCTTTACATTCATCCCGTCCACCAGTTTATTCGAACTATTAGAAACGGAAGCCACCACTTTAACCTGTCCTTTCTCGTCAATAAGAGGATTTATCTCCTTGACGGTTCCGCTGTAACTCTCCGTAAGATCTATAAAAGGTGTGATTTTCACTCCCTGTCCCGCTTTTATATAAGACAACTCGCTCTCCAGCAATTTGAATTCCACATCAAATGAAGAATTATCTATAATCATACATATAACGTCCTTACTCTGTTCGTAAGGTTTTGCCGAAAGATTGGCTACAATACCAGCAAAAGGAGCCGTTAGAGTTGCGTTATCATAATCATATTTAGCCATTTTGTAATTCTGCTGCGCAGTTATATATCCGGAGCGTATCTTAGCGACCTTTAACTGTTCGGCAGGTATCCTGGAGGTATCCGTACCGGAACCGTAACTTATAAG
This sequence comes from uncultured Muribaculaceae bacterium, assembly GCA_964449975.1. GTDB lineage: Bacteria > Bacteroidota > Bacteroidia > Bacteroidales > UBA932 > Egerieousia. Next base: position 48,507 of record CAYVED010000001.1, on the reverse strand, counting down.
ATTATCTTTAAAATCAAGTTCCGCTTTATCCAGGGAGAGTTTCGCCTGCTCAAGCTTTATCCTTACATTTTCCTCATTAAGCTTTACTATCGGGGCTCCCTTTCCGACAATCTCTCCGTTCCTTACAAATACACCCGCTATCTCTCCCTGTGAATAAAATTTAAGTTCGGCGCGTTTTACGGCCCGGAGATTTCCGTTGCTTATTATCTCCCTGTTAAAATCTACCTTGCGCAACACGATGGTATCAACAAGGTTCTTTTCCGCCACAAAACTTGCTTTTGCGGAACTCACGTCTTCTGCTTCTTTTTTTCCGCTATCACATGCCATAATAGCAACTGCGGTGATAATTAGCGCTATGCATTTGTTATTCATATATTTAATTTTTAAAATTCTATTTTATTTCCGATTGCCGTTTATCTATAATTTCTCACCGCACAGTTTTTCAAAATCCTCGTCCAGTTTTTTATTTCCGAAATAATCGTACAGGCTAAGTTTTCTTATATCATAATAATAATTCCAGTAATTTCTCAAATCGTTCAGATAACGCACAGTAGCATTATCCATCTCTGTCTGGGCATTATTAAGTTCGGTAACATTTATTGTCCCGTTAAGAAAACGTTGCCTGGTAACATCATATCTTTCACGACCTATGGTATCGGCCTGTGCCGATATGTAACACTGGTTTCCCTGAATATTAAACTGGAGCACCTTAAATAATATATTTTCCCTCTTTTCGGTTACGGCCTGTTCTACCTGCAGTTCCACTACCTTATCCTGGGATTTAGCTACTTTAACGCCTCCCCTTCCCAGCCCCCAGTCCATTATCGGAAGCCTGAGAGTAAGTCCCACTATCTCCTGATCCAGAGGCGACTTATACGCATTTTTCAAATCTCCGCCCACCTGGGTAAGACCGAACTGTGCATAAAGTTCGGCCTGTAGCCCAGAACTGGCCTTGGCCCTTGCTACCGCCTTTTCCGCCTCCAGCTTATTCACTTCATTCAATATAGAAAAAGAAGAGTTGGTATTTACGTTATGCATTACATTTTCAAAATCAAGCGTAAGATCGAATCCGGAACCGGGTATCTCCAGTTCTATTTCCACATTTTCATTAAATCCCAGGTAATTCCGCAGTTTCATCATATTGGATTTTACGGAAAGTTCCTTATCCCTTATAGAAATATCATTATTAAGCATCCTGAGTTTAAGTTGCAACAGTTCGTCTTTCGTAACCGTACCTATATCAAATCTCTCTCCGGCAATTTTATAAAGATGCGACGTATTCTCATTATTATTTTTTGCCATTTCAAGTTCTTTCTGCGAGATCAGAAGATCAAAAAATAACCTGGACGCATAAACCGTCACGTTCTCCATCGATTCCAGATAGGTCATTTTCGCTATTTCAAACCGCTTAGGCTCTATCTTTTTTTCCCATCTGAGAGAGTTGAACGCCCTTATAGGCTGATTATATGAAATATTCACAGGCTGCGAATTATATTTTACCGATTTCTCCGGAGAAAACTGATCCAGTCTGTACAAAGACGTATATAGCGAAAGCCGTCCCCCGGTAAGAGCAACATTCTGGTCTATCGAAAGTTTCAGGCTGTTTTTGAGATTATCGTTATTTACATAATTTATCTCCCCGGTTTCACTGTTCTGCACCGCAACCAGCGATCGGTTATACTGTCCCAGGTCGGCCCCGAGGTTTAAAGAAGGAAGATACTGCGCCTTATAAGTCCTGAATTTCCAGTAACTGACAAGAAAATTATGTTTCGCCATCATGGCGCTCAACGACTGCTCCCTGGCGGTTTGTATCACATCAACCAGCGTCATTTTAAGAACGATGCCATTATGACTGCGATTTACGTTTTTACCTTGAGATTCCTCCGTCCCGGCACTCTGGCCGCGGCATAAAGAGGAGAAAGAAAGAGTTAGAATAGTAAAACAAGCAATATACCTCAGATTCATATGCTTTTATTTATTTAGCAAGATGTATGAACCGGACGCTCCATATTCTAAAAGAATAGATCAATACAGAGAGCCCGGTTTAATACGTCCATAGTTTATTAATTAGCTGTTTTCAAGATTTGCGTATAAAGATAATAATTAAAAATTAAAAAACAAAACTATTTTTTATAGTTAGGATATTATAAATAGGCTTTACTTCATCTTCAGAACGGCTACCACACAGTTGGATTCCTCCGTAATACCCTCAATTTCAGAAATATTAGTTATTTTAGATTTTATATAATCCGGCAGCCGGATAAAAAGATCAGGCGGCAACAGACAGTACAACATTCCGTTATATATCTGTTTTATGCCCCCGGAGAAGCCGGATGTTCCGTCATCGGAAAGATTAAACCACTCCCCTTTACCGGCATTTTCCCCATTTTTATCATCATATAGATATATAAACCTGCTGCCTCCGGAAGCTTCATGTATAAACTCTCCGAGAAGTATCTTATCACTCTCCATATACCTTACCGTAGTAATAAATCCCTCTTTGCCATATTTATCAAAAAGTATCTGCATTGCTTTTCCCAGATCATTCTGTTCAAAGAAACTTTTGCCGGGAGCGAACTCCCCTAAATCAAACACCGCATGAGGATAAAATTCTTTCTCTTTTACCGAATAAATATATATGGTATCATTGAATACCTCCCTGAAAAGATAATATTCCGCATTTCCGCCGGCATTCCCTCCATAACTGTTGAACATAGAGGTATTCTCTCCCATTGCCGGAACAGCGGAAGAGGTCTCAAAAAACAGTTTATTTCCTTCCGGGCTTTTCAAGACGGCCCTGTTAAACGGATTTGCCACTCCGTACCCCCTGCCCAAAAGGAAATCGTTTCCTATTTTCCTTAAATCGAATGAAGAAATTTCCAATTCCCCTGATTTTATAAACTCCCCTTTTCTATTGTAATATTTCAGAAATGTTCTATTAGTCGAGAAATAGGCCAGCAAAGTATCGCCAAGCAACTGTACTCCCAGCAGATTCATATACTCTTTCGGGCCTCGTCCTTTCTGACCTATAATATTCAGGAATTTGCCCTCAGGAGAAAAACGGCATATTTTAGAGTGTTCCTGGTTATCATAAATGATAAAATCATTTTCGTCTATAGCCATAGACGAAGAAAAAGTTCCGGAAATCATTCCGGAAATATTATTATCCAAAGGAATAAGTTTAATAGATGCCACTTTATCGAAAAAAGCTGCCGGAGAATTAATTTTGTCGTTTTCAAATTTAAAACACGCCACTTTCCTGTCAAAAGCTTCCTCCTTTTTACCAGAACATGAAAACAGAATCAGACAGAATAAAGCGGACAGAGCAAATACAGGAATGTTTGCGGAATACGTAGAACTTTTCATGATTAAAATTTTTAGTTATGTTTATATCAGAAATCAGCATGGGAATTCGATTTAATAAATTCCGCCAACTTGCTTTTAAGCCGGTATTTTTTTACGTAAATATTTTGAGGCGTATCATTCAGTACCGCACATATCTCCTGCGGGGAAAATCCCGAATAAATAAGACACAGTAACTTTATGTAATCCTCTTTAATACCGGGAAACTCCCTCCTTATTTTAGATATAGCCCCTTCTTTCTGCGCATTAACCACCTTTTCTATTATCTCAAAAGACTCCCCGTGCAATAATTGCACGGAAAGTATCTCTTCAACTTTTTTCTGAAGATTTTTCGAATATCCGTATTCATAATAAGTGCGGGCAAGCTCTTTTACCTCTGCAAAACGGGTCTGTAACAACTCTTTTAGCAAAGCCTCCTTCTCTATATGGGAATCCAGCTTTTCCATAATATTATTCCGCGATTCTTCTATTGCATTCAGTTGTTGCAGATACTCCTCTATCTCTTTATTCTTTCGGCATATATTATCCCTGTGGGCAAGAATTATTATCACCGCCCCGACTATTATCAGCCCCGATATAATTATCACAAGCATATAGATTATAGATATATATCCGTATTTCTGCTCCTGTACGGCTTTTTCAATATCAAGCTGCCGGTTATTATACTCCTGTATGAGTTCAACCACAAGATTATCCCGCGTATTTTTATTCAGGGAATCGGAAATAAAAGCCATCTTACGGCTGTACTCGTATGCTTTTGCATAATTCCCGGTGGCGGCCTCGATACTCGCACCCACCGAATACATTCCTACTTTCTGGTGCGGCGTGTAATTTGTCTCCTTTTCCAGCGATTTACCGAAAAAGAATCTGGCCCTGGCAATACGCCTCTCTTTTAAATATACCGATGCCAGCAAAGGATAATCCCGGTATTCCAGAACATATCCGTATTTTTCGCTCGTATCTATAAGTATCTCCTTAGTCAGCTTTATATCTCCGGTAAAATGAAATACCAGAGCGGCCATACCTCTGGACAAGGAAATTATCTTAGAAGTATCGTTCAACATCCCCGCATACCTTATTGCACTATTATAATCCCCCAGCGCACCCTGATAATTATTCAAAAGATATTGAACGATAGCTTTTCTCTCCGTCATTAACATCAGTTTCCTTATATCTCCTATATTTTCATATGCCTGCACAGCCAGCCTGTAATATCCCAGCGCATCTTTAAGACTATGCTGTTCATAAAGCATTCCGGCAAGAACTCCGTAAATCCTGCCTTTCAGATAATCCTCCGCTTCACATCCGGGAGTTCCGTCCGGGCGGGTTCTGACGCTGTTCAAACTACCCAACACGACCGCCGCATCCAGATATGCGACTATGGCCTCTTTGAATTTCCCCCTGTTCTCAAGTATTCTTCCGTAATAATAAAACGCTTTCGCCTTGTCCAGAAGCATACTGTCCTGGTCCGCAATACATATTTTAATATCGCTTTTTCCGCTTCTGTGATCTTTTACGGCAGCTTTCTTACATAATCTGGCGTAGGAGTAGGAATTATAATAATCCAGGGCAATCCTTATTATGGAGTCATTCTTGATATATATTCTTATTTCGTCAAGGGCCTGGGAATACAGCAGGGCATATTTGGCTCTGCCCATACTGTTATTTATTTTTTTTATATTTCCGAGATCGGGTTCGCAATAATATTCCAGGACAGAAAGGGCGCTGTCGGGATATTTCTGAACTAAAAAATCAGCCTCGCGCAAAAAAGGTGAAACAATTATTTTCTCTTTACATCCCGACAAAAATACCACCAGGTAAAACACGATATATATTAAATTCCGGAATTGAGTCATCATTCAAAGTTTGAGTTCAACAAAGTTACATAACGCAAAGATAAAAACAATAAAAAACGGGTGCGGAAAATCTAACACCCGTTATAAACTAATACTGGCAATCAAGCAATTGACAAAGCCTGACTTTTAATAATCTTTCAGTGTACATAAGCCCTGAGGCAACCGCGCTTATTCGAGGCTTTTCTGCCATTTCCAGGCGGAAAAGAGTACTTCCCCGATAGGGGTATCGGCACTCCAGCCCAACTCCCTGTTAGCTTTTACAGGATTGGCCCATACCTGCTCTATATCTCCGGGCCTGCGCCCTACAATTTTATAATTCACTTTAGCTCCGGTAGCCTTCATAAACTCGTTTACAAGCTCCAGCACCGAAAGTCCCTTACCCGTACCGAGATTGAATACGTTCCACCTTTCGCCCTTCTCAAGCAGCCTGTCCACTGCTCTCACATGAGCTTTAGCCAGATCCGAGACGTAAATATAATCCCTTATACAAGACCCGTCCGGAGTATTATAGTCATCTCCGAAAACGCTCAGACATTCCCTTATACCGGCGGCCGTCTGAGTTATAAAAGGAACCAGATTCTGAGGAACGCCGTTAGGCAGCTCGCCGATATATGCCGTAGGATGAGCCCCTATAGGGTTAAAATATCTCAATGCACATACATTCAATTTCCCGTAAGCTTTTACGCAATCCTGCAATATATCCTCTGCCATCTGTTTGGTACGCCCGTAAGGAGAAACGGCAGGTTGCAAAGGCGCATCCTCGGTTATGGGAAGATGCTCCGGCGCAGGTTGTCCGTAAACGGTACACGAAGACGAAAATACGATATTCGCCCCTTTCCCCCTGGAAATCATAAGATCTATAAGATTCAGGAGGGAACCGTTATTATTCCTGTAATAAAGCAGCGGTTTCTCCACACTCTCTCCTACGGCTTTACTTGCCGCAAAATGAATGGCAGCCTCTATATCGGGATACTTCTCGAAAACTTCTGCAAAAGCATCATAATCCGTACAATCCACCTCCATAAAATCTATTCTGCGGCCCAGTATTTTCTCTATCCCATCAAGTACCAGAGGGGTGGAATTGGAGAAATTATCTACACCTATAACCTCATATCCGGAATTAACCAGCTCCACAATGGTATGGGACCCGATATATCCGGTAGCTCCTGTAATTAAAACACGTTTCATAAGTCTAAAATTTTTTAGTTATATTTTTTCAAAAAATCTTACCTAAAAATCAGTCTCAAAAATACATTATAATATCGAATTATAAAAATATAACGTCAAGTATTGATTGCCGGACAAAAAATGCCCGCAAAACCATAGGGATTACGGGCACTAACTCTAAATGACAGTACTAAAATAATATATATGTAATTATAATAGAATTCTCATTTAACGACGGCGCATTACGCCAATACTACATTCACGGCATTCAGTCCTTTTTTGCCTCTCTCAACATCATAATTAACTCTGTCTCCTTCGTTAATTCTCTGTTTAAGACCGCTTTTGTGAACAAAAACATCTTCACCGCCCTCTACGGGAGTGATAAATCCGAATCCTTTTTCAACATTGAAAAATTTTACGATTCCTTCTTTCATTGTACTAATTGTTAAAGTTTTAATAATATCTTTTGCCTTTAATGCAAAAGTTCCGCAATGTAGGAATTATTACCGGATAAATAATAAATTAAATTACCTAAATTAAAAAAATCGTAAAAAATTAAGTATTGGTTGCCGGACATCAATATTTTTCGCATAAATCTTAACAATAAAACATGTAAAATGTAGTCGATTCGTAATATTCTAGAAATAGTTTTGCGACATGAATTAAAAAATATCAAAACAATGAAAATTCTAAAAAAACTACACCTGTTATTTTTTACGATCCTCCTGTTCGTCGTTTCATCATGCGACTCATCCGTTACTGAAAAGGAAAACCGGCCGGAACAAGTATTTAATGCGAAAATTATCGTAGCCAGCGACGTGCATGTTTTCGATAATGCTCTCCTAGAAAAGCCCGGTAATGCATTTGACGAGGTTCTTAATTCAGACCGCAAACTGCTTGTACAAAGTGAAAAAATTACCGACAAGCTCATAGAAGACGTTCTGAAAGAGAAACCCTCCCTGTTTATGATCTGCGGCGACCTCACAAAAGACGGCGAACTGTCGAGCCACAACATGCTGGCGCAAAAACTCCGGAAAGTGCATCAGGCAGGTATCAAAGTATTGGTAGTGCCCGGAAATCACGACATCAATAATCCTCACGCTTTCAAGTTCAACGGCGATATGGCAACACCTACCGACCGCGTCGGTCCGGAAAAATTCAGGGAAATATATAAAGACTTCGGATATGATCCCGCACAAACAATCGAGCAGGGTCCGGAACTTTGCTATCTTGCAGAACCGGTTCCGGGATTGTGGGTTCTGGGTATCGACGGCTGCATATATAAAGATAATATCACAGAAAACTACCCACGCACGGGCGGAGCGCTGGACGCCGTACGCATCAAGTGGATTGTAGAGAAAACAAAAGAGGGTAAAGCAAAAGGCAAGCGCATAGTGGGCATGATGCACCACGGCATTGTAGAGCATTTCCCGATGCAGGGAACCGTTGCCGCCGATTATCTTATCGCAGACCATGATAATGTGGCAAGACAGCTCGCAGAGGGCGGACTTGAATTTATGTTTACCGGACACTTTCATGCTCAGGATATTGTCAAGAAAGAATATCCGGGCGGCACGCTGTATGATATTCAAACCGGATCTACCGTAACTTATCCGTGTCCTTATCGCGTTATAACACTTGATGAAAATAAAATCGAAATAAAATCGCAGCGGCTTAAACTAAAATCGGATATTACTAATAACATTGAACTCGAAGAATTTGCTTACGAACACATTAAAACGGGAATGCCAGGACTCATAAATTATCTGCTGAAAGAATTGCAGTCCAAATTACAGATTTCCGATGCTATGATGGGAATAATCAAACAAATGATTCCCCAGTTCTCTCCCATGTTGCTGGAGATATATGTCAATCATTTGAAAGGCGATGAAAACGGCCTGTCGTCAAATCCGGGAGATCCTGAAAATCCGGGAAGCCTGCAATTATTAAACGCGCTTAAAGAGCTGGTAAACGGAATGGTTCCTCAATACGCCCCCTATCTGAATATGATCGATCCGATTCTTTACGATACCGCCCCTAAAGACAATGAGATGGTAATTACATTTGCAAAAAAGTAACTCGTTCCGTAAGAACGAAAGAATTAGAAATAAAGGGATTATCCGGCTTCCGGATAATCCCTTTCAAGTATAACCGACAATAATTATTGAGCTATGAATCTGTATATTATCTCTCCTGCCTGCTTTTCCGGCGCACCGGCCGAAGCCCGGAACCTCGATCGTTTTGCGGCTTCAACCGCATATCTGCGGATACACCCGTCGAGCGCGGAAGCATTCTCGATAACCTGGGCATCCGTAACATATCCTTTTCTGTTCACTATTATCCTTACGGCCACATCCCCTCCCCCGTAACATTTGTAAACCGGAACTGGAAGGTAAATCGCTTTTCTTCCGTCCAGAGAATATGAAATTACAGAGGGGCCTTTATAGCTCTCGCTTTTCTCATTCAGGAGTTTATCATTTCCGGTAACGGCATCGTCCGTTCCCTGTTCTTTCAGCGCTTCCCGTCTCGAAGCGTCAAGTTTTTTCTGCAAGACTTTGGCTTCGTCATAAATCTGAGCCGGATTTTTAAATCTGTCGTCTTTAAGAGCTTTGCCGCTCCTGTCCACCGCCACGTTCCTGTATTGACCAGCCGTGCTCCGGCCGTTCAGAATATCATCTATCTCTTTACTTACATCCTCTCTCATCCGGTTCACCTTCTCCTGCTGTTCCAGTTGCTCCTGTCTTGTAAAGTCCAATACAAAAGAGGTCTCCTCACTAATAATCCCGTGAATAGTAGTGAGGAGAAATATTATAACTACCAACAGATGAAATATCACCGTTGAATAGAATCCTATTTTTTTCTCTTTGGTATCAAGAAAACTCATATTTTATCACCCTTTCTGCAGGGCTTTCTCTATTGTAGCTGTAAGAATATCTATTGCAACCTGATTATGTCCTCCCTGCGGGATAATTATATCGGCATAACGTTTGCTCGGCTCGATAAACTGCAGGTGCATAGGCTTTACCGTCTGATCATATCTGGCAAGTACCTGCTCCACATTTTTTCCACGCTCCACAATATCCCTGGAAATAACCCTGGAAAGCCTGTCGTCGGCATCCGCATCTACGTATACCATAATATCGAGCAATTTTCTCAACCTGGCACATGTAAAGATAAGGATTCCCTCTACTATTATGATACGGCAGGGATGTACCCGTACGGTTTCGGTCTTGGAACGGGAGCAAGTTATATAAGAATATACCGGTTGCTCAATATCCCTTCCGCTCCTGAGCTCTTTAAGATGCTGTATAAGCAAATCAAAGTCTATTGATTCGGGATGATCGAAATTTTGCACGGCCTTTTCCTCCGGGGTAAGGTGACTGCAATCTTTATAATAAGAGTCCTGCGGAATAACCACAATATCCTCTTTTTTCAGTAACCCGGCCAGTTTTTTCACAACGGTCGTTTTCCCGGAACCGGTTCCGCCGGCAATTCCTATAATAAGCATATTCAGTAAGGTTATAAACGGGTATCTTTTTAAAATTCAGCGCTCTTAGGAGTTCTTGGAAAAGGTATCACATCTCTTATATTAGCCATTCCGGTAACAAACAGAAGTAATCTCTCGAATCCCAGACCGAAACCGCTGTGAGGAGCAGTTCCGAACCTGCGGGTATCAAGATACCACTTTAACCCCTCGGTGTCCATATCAAGCTCTTTTATCCGTCCTTCCAGTTTACTAAGATTTTCTTCCCTCTGCGATCCGCCTATTATCTCGCCTATTTTAGGAAAGAGCACATCCATTGCCCTTACGGTTTTACCGTCATCGTTCTGCTTCATATAGAAAGCCTTTATATCCTTAGGATAATCTGTGAGGATAACAGGTCTTTTAAAATGTTTCTCAACCAGATACCTCTCATGCTCGCTCTGAAGATCGGTTCCCCACGAAACGGGATATTCGAATTTCTCCCCGCTTGCCATAAGTATATTTACCCCCTCCGTATACGAAAGCCTTGCGAATTCCGTATTCACAACACTTTCAAGACGGGAGATCAGTTCTTTATCGAACATGTCGTTAAGAAATTTCAAATCATCCCCGCAGTTATCCAGGGCATATCTTACACAATATTTAATGAAATCCTCGGCAAGATCCATATTATCTCCGATTTCATAAAATGCAACCTCCGGCTCCACCATCCAAAACTCCGCAAGGTGACGTGGAGTATTAGAGTTTTCGGCTCTGAAAGTAGGGCCGAACGTATAGATCTGCCCGATAGCCATAGCACCCAATTCACCTTCAAGCTGTCCGCTCACGGTAAGCGAAGTCTGACGCCCGAAAAAATCGTTTGAAAAATCGACTTTTCCCTCTACTGTTTTGGGAATATTGTTCAGATCCATAGTAGTCACCTGGAACATAGCGCCCGCACCTTCACAATCCGAAGCCGTAATAATAGGAGTATGCATATAATAGAATCCCCTGTCGTTGAAATATTTATGGATGGCGTAAGCCATTGCATGCCTTATCCTCAGTACGCACCCGAATGTATTTGTACGAGGTCTCAAATGAGCGATTTCCCTTAGAAACTCCATACTGTGCCCCTTTTTCTGCAAAGGGTATTTATCAGGATCGGCAGTTCCGTAGATTTCTATCTCTACAGCCTGTATCTCCACACTTTGCCCCTGCCCCACAGATTCGGTCAATTTACCTTTAACGGCAATGCACGCTCCGGTAGTAATATTCTTTAAAAGTTCTTCGGAGAAATTATCGGCATTACAAACCACCTGTATATTATTAACGGTAGAACCGTCATTTAAAGCTATGAAAACGACACTCTTATTTCCTCTTTTCGTTCTTACCCAACCTTTTGCCAACACATCCGCACCCGGAGCCTCGCCGAGCAGTTGAGCCACTCTCTTTCTTTTAATTTCACTCATTATAGTAAACTTTTAAAAATTAAGTCCTTGAAAGTTCAAGTTTGTAGCGTGCAAAGTTAAAAATTATTTTATATACTTTTTAATCCGTTTCGCCCAAATTGCATAACCTTCCGGATTAATATGCAGTCCGTCGCCTGTAAGGGAAGGTTTCATCTGACCGGTACTCTTCTCCGTAAAATACGGATATAAATTAATAAACTTTATCCCGTATCTCTTTGCAATCTCCTTCAAACCGGTATTTATCTCCCTGATAACCTCCGATTTGCCGGTCATGGTTTTATATCTGTTTTTTCTTTCGTTAATCGGAAGCAGCGATTGCAGATATAATCCTGTATCCGGAGATTCCCTCCTTATCCTCTCTATTACTCTATCTATAAGTACCAATACGCTGTCGGCGGAAATATTATGACTTATATCATTTACCCCCGCAAGCAAAAATATCTTTGCAGGTTTTCCCGGCAATATCTGGTTAAGACGATCATAAATACCGGGGGCGTCGTCCCCTACAATCCCCCTGTTCCTTATAGCTCCGCCTCCGGATACAGGAACATTCCCTTTCCTGCCGAAATATTCGCTCCATTGTCCCCCTTCAGTAAGACTGTTCCCCAGGAATACAATATCGCCGGAGGTAACAGGAGGTTCTTTTTCAAACTCCGCATATCTCCTGTTGTAATGATCCGAATACTTTTTACCCTCTAAAGGCTGTGCGTTACTTTCAGTACATATTGACAGGAATATAACCGACAATATACACGATATTAAATTCCGGTTCATAAATTTAAAATTTTCCAATTATATTTCTTCGGCTAATACCATAACTTTTTGCTTACCCCGCTCTCATTCCAGCACCTGTCGATTACGGTAACCGCATATCTGCATCCCGCACCATGAGCGGGATTCTCTTCTATAACGTTAAAAGAACATTCGCCGGTAAGTTTAAGCAGATATTTACTGTTCCCTATATCCCCTTTAATCCCTTCAGGGAAACAATACACCGCATAGCAAAGGGCTTTCTGCATCGGATCGGCCGCATCTCCGGCATCCTGTTTCCATACTATAAGTCTGCCGTTTTTGGCAATATCAATCAAAGGGGCAGGAGCTTCCGCATCCAGATCCGTATATGCGGGAATAAGCGCAGGGGTATTCTGAAACCTGAGCCTGAGGCTGTCGTTCACTTTTCCCGGATCATTAACAAAAGCCCATCCCGGCCACCAGACATTTCCCTGAACTTTCCGGAGTTTCCTGGAAGACCCTATTTTTGGTTTCATCTGGTTCTTCATAACGGATATACTCTGGCCTATATAAAGATGCCCCCTTACATGCTGTTTATTCCACCAGTTTATAAGCGTTTTATAATCAGCTCTCTCGTGCCCTATAACCCAATAAAGCTGCGGAACATAATAATCTATATATCCCTTTGCCGCCCATCCGGGAATATCAGCAAATAACTGGTCGTAATTCGAAAGGCCATTCGTATCCGACCCGCCCGGATCATCCTTTTTATTACGGTGTATTCCGAAAGGACTTATCCCGAATCTTACCCAGGGCTTGATATTCTTTATAGTATCATTAAGTTCCCTGATAAGCAACTCCACATTATAACGCCTCCAATCCCCTTTTACTATCTTATCATAATCCTTATCGGAAGGATCGACCGTTCCGTTAGATCTCCCGAACCCCTGCGCGGCGGCATATTTACGGAATGCGGCGTCATCATTAAAACGCTCTCCCGGAATCGGATAAGGATAAAAATAATCATCAAAATGTATCGCCTCAATATCATACCGGCGTACAATATCCGCTACGACTTTCACCGTATGTTTTCTGGAAAGCGGTTCGGCCGGATTAAAATAGATTTGTTTTCCGTATCTTACGAAAATGCCGGGATACTTAAAATAAATATGTTCGCTGCATAAAGTATCTTTTTCCTCAAAAGTCACCCTGTACGGATTACACCAGGCATGTACTTCCATACCCCTTTTATGACTCTCCTCTATAACAAACTGCAACGGATCCCAAAAAGGATCGGGAGCCTGTCCCTGCTTTCCGGTAAGGTATCTGCTCCAAGGCTCGATACCGGAGTAATAAAAAGCATCGGCGGCAGGCCTTACCTGGAATATAACGGCATTACACCCTACGCTTTTTGCGGAATCCAGAGCCTCTGACAAAAGTTTTTTTACCTCTCTGGAACTCATATTCCTTATTGCTGTATTTCCCACTACATGTATCCATGCCCCCCTGAATTCCCTTTTAGGAGCGCCGTAACACTCTTTTACCGGTAACAGCAATGCTGCAAAAAACGCAGCGAATCCGATATACAAACAAATCTTTTTCACAATATACCTAGAAAGCAATCCCCATAGCGCTGCATATCTTCTTAGGAATATCGGTATTGTCCATTCTGCCGGCAAATTTCGCGCTTCCGGCCCCGATAGCGAATACCGGAACCGCTCCGCCCGTATGGGAAGAAGTGGTCCATCCTATCATAGCCTTCACCGACAAGCTGTCGGCAGAAACACCGTCCATATAATTATCGACGGTCGTCTCCTTATCTCCTTTATGTCCCGCAGGCTCCGGAATTACGGATAAATCAAAATTATATCCTTTAGTACGTCCCAGAGAGACACCGCCCGTTTCATGGTCTGCGGTCACCACTATAAGGGTCTCTTCCGGATGTTTCAGATAGAATCCGTAAGCCACTTCGATAGCCTTATCCATATCCAGCGTCTCGAAAATAGTCCCGGCCACATCATTAGAGTGAGCAGCCCAATCTATTTTTCCGCCTTCGGCCATAATAAAGAATCCTTTCCCTTTGTCAAGGAACTCGATAGCCTCCTCAACAACCTGCGGCAAAGTAAGATCCTTTTCCCCGCGCTCCATCACATAAGGAAGGATAGAGTTCTCTTTGCCTTTCTCCTGAAACAATATGACTTTATCCGCAGAACCTTTTTTAGATTTATAGTCCTCAAGCCCGTATGCCACGGTATATCCGTTTTCCGCAACAAGATCGTACAGAGATCCGGCATTATTCCTCTCATCTTTTACCCCTTCAAATCCTCCTCCGCCAAAGAATTCGAATCCAGACACAGGCAGTTCGGCTGCAATTCCGTAATAATCGTTCCTTGAAGACGAATGTCCGTAAAACGATGCAGGAGTGGCATGATCTATCGTAACGCTTGTCATAATACCTACCGGAATCCCGGCTTCATGTATCTTATAGGAGATACTTTTAAGGTCTGAAGAATCGGGGGTCATGCCGAGCATATGATTCTTTGTTTTTGTGCCGGTAGAAAGCGCCGTGCCGGCAGCCGAAGAACATGTAATATAATTACTGGCCGAGTACGAGGTTGCCATACCCATTACAGGGAATTGCGTAAACCTGAGAGGAATACTTCCTATCTTCCCTTCTTTTGCGGCCAGATAGCCCTCGGTAAGGGCAATATGTGAAAATCCCATTCCGTCGCCTATAAAATAGAAGACATACTTCGCTTTTTTCTCCCTGGTCTGGCAGGAAGCCGCAACAAAAAGCATCAGGACACCTAAGAAAATGTGCTTCAATCTATTCATAACCATAGTATTATAAAATTATATATAAATTCTGAAATCTGAACAAATATACTATTTTTTATTAGAACCGGAAGAGAAAATTTTTCCTGAATAACAAAAAAAGCCGTCCTGAGACGGCTCTTTTAAAATATAAATCTTAAATGTTACTCTCTGGGAGCGGCAGCCCGTGCAGAGTACATTATTTTAAGAGCGGAACAACGTCTTAGCTCCTGTTTAATATCCGTTATAATACCCATACGAACATTTTCATCAGCTTTGATAGCCACGGTCATCCACTGACGGTCAGCCTCACTCATCGACTCCCTTTCGGCAGCAATAAAGTCCCTGATATCATCCACACTCTTGAAAGAATCGTTCAACTGTATACGGGCGTCGGTACCATATTCAGCCTGTTTGCTGAGGATAGGTTCCCCGACATTAATATATGCAGCCAGGTCTTTTCTTTCCAACTTAGCTATTTCCGATGCTTCCGGTAATCTCACCTGCACCAACTTATCCATTTCACGCAACGAAGTAGTTGCCATGAAAAAGAAGAGCAGCATGAACACCACGTCAGGAAGTGAAGATGTATTGATGCTGGGCATTCCGCCTTTTCCTTTTCTTGAAAATTTAGCCATATCTTTTACCTCCTTTTATTTACGTTTACCAACATCTTTAGGCTCAGCCTCGGACAGACTCTGAGGTACTGCTTTACGAACTATATCCTGTTTCTCCTCATCAAGGAAAGCATATTTCTTTCCATAATTCTGCACTGCAAAATTATCACGTATTTCGTTAAAGGCCTTAACGATTTCGTTCTGAACCTTCAGATACGAGTCATAACTCGTCCCGCGGTCATTCTGTAAAGAAACAACACCTTTCGAAACCGGATATTGGCCGAATCCCGGAATATCTTTCATCTCTTTTTCAGGAAGAGACTCGCTATTACCCGGATTGGTAACGAATTCTATAATCTTATCTTTCAACTGAGAGACGTCCAAAACCTGGCCTCCCGCAAAAATCCTGTCGCTCTGGCTAATCTTAACCTGAATGATATTCCTGCGGTTTACCTTGGCATCCTCATGCTTCGCTGATTCGTCAGGCATCGGAGGAAGACGCCTCTGAAGACCTTTATCTGCGTCCATAGATGTAGTGGTAAGCCAAAAGATAAGCAATAAGAAAGCGATATCCGCCATTGAACCGGCATTTATTTCCTGTATTTTCCTTGCCATAATCTTTTTTTCCTAGCGATTTCTAACTATATTAATAATACCGCCCGATAAAATAGCTACTATTGCTATCACAAATAAGATTGTAGTCATTATCAAACCGGTATCAGTAAATTTCAACTCATTCGCCGTAGCCTCAACGTTTCTAGAAGTCTGCACAGGATCACCCGATGCAATCAGATATGAAACCACGCAAACAGCAGCAGCGACACCTATTTTAATAATAGTGCCTTTAAGGCCTTTACCCGAACTGAAGAAGAAAGGTAAACAAATAGCACCAACAAGACATGCTACCATAAGGATAGCAGTCCAGTTAAGAACCGTTGTAATCATTTCGTCAGTATAACCGCTCGCATAAAAAACAATCATGAGCACGGCTGAAACGGCCATTAGTATATATGATAAATATTTAAGATATTTCATATTATTTCTGATTATTTTTTGTTGCTTACAAGTAAATCGATGAATGCGATAGATGAATCTTCCATCTGAAGCACGATAGAATCGATTTTAGAAACGATATAGTTGTAGAACAACTGAAGGATAATAGCAACAACGAGACCTCCCACTGTTGTAATCAACGCAATTTTCATACCGCCTGCAACAATGTTAGGAGAAATATCACCTGCGGCTTCAATAGCATCGAAAGCATCGATCATACCGATAACCGTTCCCAAGAATCCCAACATCGGAGCGATAGCTATAAACAACTGTATCCAGGAAAGACCGCTCTCAAGCTGGCTCATCTGAACGCCACCGTAAGAAACAACCGATTTTTCCACAACATCGATACCTTCATTCATACGGCTTAATCCCTGGTAGAAAATACTTGCAACAGGACCGCGTGTATTACGGCAAACTTCTTTAGCAGCTTCAACTCCGCCATTTTTCAATGCTTCCTCTACTTTGGCAAGCAGTTTGGTAGTGTTGGTAGTAGCAAGGTTAAGGTAAATGATTCTCTCGATAGCAAGAGCTAAACCGAAAATAAGACAGAGAAGAACAGTACCCATGAAACCGGCACCACCCTCGATAAATTTAGCTTTGATCTGTTGATACACCGGAACATCTGACTGAGCAGCTAATTCATTAGCAGATAATTCTGGAGTTTGTGCAATTGCATACTGAGCAGCAAGGGCAATAAAGCCAAACACTGCCAAAAACATGAAAAATTTTTTCATAAATTTTTGAGTAATTAAAATATTAAACAATGTATTTAAATAGTTATAGTTTTATTTCTTTAATGAAATATCGTGCAATTTACGCAAAAAAATTTAATTAAATACCAATAAGTTTATTTTAAATTGATATTTCCCCGCTGATATTATCCGTCAACCCAGACATAACAAACTCTCTATCAGCATTTTGACCCAGTAAAAAAAATAATTTGGCAAGGGCTGCCTCCGTAGTGCTGTCATAGCCGCTTACCACCCCTATCTGCTTTAATGCTATGCCGGTAGCATAAGCGTCCATATCCACGCTCCCCGCCTGGCACTGTGAAATATTAAATACTATAATGCCTTTATTCACAGCTCTCCTTATACAATTTAAAAACCATTCTTTTGTAGGAGCATTCCCGCTTCCGAAAGTCTCAAGAACTATAGCCCTCAACCCTTTTATATCTATAACGGCATCGACTGTCTGCTGTCTTAATCCGGGGAATATTTTAAGAATCGCCACATTGGTATCCAGATCCCTGTGCACTTTAAGATCTTTCCCCCATTCTACAGGATATTTTATCAGGGAAGTATTATATTTTATATGTATCCCGACATCAGCCAGAACACTATAATTCGCCGACCTGAAAGCCCTGAAATTCTCCGCATTATATTTGGTAGTACGATTCCCCCTGTATAGCTGGCTCTCGAAATAGATACACACCTCCGGAACCATAGGCCTGCCGTTTTTATCCGTAGCGGCTGCAATCTCTATAGATGAAATAAGGTTCTCCTTTCCGTCAGTCCTGAGCATGCCTATGGGCAACTGACTTCCGGTAAGCACTATCGGCTTTTCAAGATTTTCCAGCATAAAACTAAGCGCGGAGGCTGTAAAAGACATGGTATCGGTTCCGTGCAAAATCACAAAACCGTCATACCTTTTATATTCTTTCTCTATAATGGAAACCAGTTCCACCCAGAATCCGGGTTCTACATCCGAAGAATCTATCAGGGGATCAAAAGAACAGGTATCTATATCATACCCGAATTTCTTCAGTTCAGGTACTTCTTCAAGTATCTGATCAAAATTAAAAGGTTTAAGGGCAAGCGTTTCCGGATCCTGTTTCATCCCTATAGTTCCTCCGGTATATATAAGTAGAATTTTTCTGTTCATATATGATTTAATATTTACATCCGAACATTTTTATAGCATTCATAGTGGTAGCGCGGGCCACCTCCTGTAACGAAATACCTTTTATTTCAGCCACAGTCGCGGCAATATACTCAAGGTAAGAACTTTCATTCCGTTTCCCACGGAAAGGTACGGGAGCCAGCCAGGGAGCATCGGTCTCAAGCACTATATGCTCCAGCGGTATATTTGTCAGAGCTTTGGCAACTCCTGCATTTTTATAAGTGACAACTCCCCCTATACCAACAGAAAAATCGCCGTATTTCCTTATTCTGTCATATATTTCCGCACTCCCTGAAAACGCATGGAAAACACCTCTTGTATTGTACTTTTTCACTCTGCCCATAACCCTGAATATCTGCTCGGTAGCCTCCCTCATATGTATTATTACAGGAAGCCCCAACTCAGAAGCGGCGACAAGCTGCCTCTCGAACACATTCATCTGTTCCTCCATAAACTCGGTACTCCAATATCCGTCAAGGCCTATCTCTCCCACCGCGACATATTTTCCGCTACTACAATCAATATTAACATTGTTCCCCTCGTACAATTTTCCCAAAGCAAAATCCAGCTCCTTTTCCCAGTTCCGGTTTACCGAAGTAGGATGTAATCCCATAGCCTGCAAGGCAAATCCGCCGCATTTCCGCACACACTCTTCCTGTTTGTCAAAACTCGAAGAATCTATCGCCGGCAATATGCATCTGACAACGCCGCTTTGTTTCATTCTCTCCAGCACGGCTTCGAAATCGGCATCATAAGCCCGGTCATAAAGATGCACGTGCGTATCAATATATTCTGTCATTTATATTTAATCCGAATTAGAAACTGTTGAATCTATTAATCTCATTCTTTATCTGTTATTTTCCTTTCAGGCAATATCCCTTAATCCCGTCGTAAATTATCTTTCCTTCCAATTCCAGCTCCAGTAATAAACATGCAACCTTTTCAAAACCCAGTCCTGTTACCGATACGATTCTCTCCGTATTTAAAGGAAAATCAACCTTTAAAGATAGTAATATTTTTTCTTTATCCGCAATATCGAACGAAAATAACTCCGGCTGCAAGGCAGTCTCGCCACCGCTGTCCCCGCTCCACCCAAGCGTAACAGGCACAATGGTTCCGCCCGAATATATTGCCGCTACATTTTTAGAGATCAAATAATTGCATCCGTAAGAATTAGTATCGTTCAGCCTACCCGGAACCGCAAAGATATACCTGTTATATGAATCCGCAAATTCAACCGTACTCATAGAGCCTCCTTTTATCCTGCTCTCGATAACTATAACCCCCTGTACGATACCGGCTATAATCCTGTTCCGCTTTATAAAATTTATTTTCAGAGAAGGAATTCCCCTGGGAAATTCGGAAAGAATACCTCCCCGTTTTATCATACGCTTCGCAAACTCCCTGTGAGCATTCGGATATATTATATCTATTCCGTTAGCCAACACCGCCACGGTATCGATTCCGCAATCCATGGCCGCTTTATGAGCATTAATATCTATCCCGTAGGCCAGTCCGCTAACCACCAGAGGGGTATATCCTCCTTTTTTAAAATGCCCCACGACAGTACGGCAACACTCCTTGCCATACCCTGAGGCAAGCCTTGTTCCTATGACGGCAACGCTTTGAGAATTATTCAGATCGGCGCATCCTTTATAATAAAGAACAACGGGAGAATCCCTGCACTCGTACAGCAAAGAAGGATATACACTATCCCCCCTGATAATTATCTCTACACCCTTTGAAGCAGCCCATTTTACCATTTTACCTCCTGCTCCGCCCATCTGATAAACTCTCCCGACAAAACGGCCTTTGCAGTATCCGTATCCCCTCCCAGTATCGCTGCAAGCTCCTTTTCCCGTAATTTAAAAACTTCCTCCGCACAGCCAAACCTTTCAATAAGCCGCACGGCAACTTCAGGCCTGTATAATAAGGCGGCCCCTAAAGCGCAATTAAATATGTATCTATCCATCTTAATATAAAACGGCGCTAAAATATAAATTTCAACACCGTTAATACTACGGATTTCCCAATTAAGGCATCCCTGACAAATATTTTGCGTATCTTAAAATCCGGTATACGGTTCCGGAATCGACAAAAACAATTTAATCGATTAAGGACAGATTATATTATAAGCATCGCATCCCCGTAGGTTCCGAATAAATACCCCTCTTTCAATGCTATATCGTATGCCTTCATAACATTATCGAATCCGCCGAAAGCCGCAACGGACATAAGCATTGTGGAAGAGGGTAGATGCAGATTAGTCACCAGCGCGCTGGGTATAGAGAAAGCATACGGAGGAAATATGAATTTATTCGTCCATCCATTAAAAGGTTTTACTTCCGCCCTGGTCGTAACGGGAGTCTCCAATGCTCTCACTACAGTAATCCCGACAGCAAAGACCTTATGCCCGGCAGCTTTCGTAACATTTATCTTTTCTGCGGTATCCTCAGAAATAATCATCTGTTCGGAATCCATTTTATGTTTGGAAAGATCTTCGACGTCAACGGTTCTGAAATGTCCCAACCCCATGTGCAATGTAATAAAAGCGGTATCCACCCCTTTTATTTCCATTCTTTTGAAAAGTTCGCGACTGAAATGCAATCCGGCGGCAGGAGTTGCGACAGCCCCCTCGTTCCTGGCAAAAATAGTATGGAACCTGTCCTGATCCACGTCTTCCGGTTTTGTTCTTATCCATTTGGGAACGGGAATTTCTCCTACGCTGAACAACGTATTGCGGAATTCCTCGTAACTGCCGTCATAAAGGAACCGCAAAGTACGTCCCCTGGAAGTGGTATTATCTATCACCTCCGCAACAAGCGAATCGTCCTCTCCGAAATAGAGCTTGTTGCCTATCCTTATTTTCCTGGCAGGATCTACGAGCACATCCCATAAACGCTGCTCCTTATTTAATTCCCTTAAAAGGAAAACTTCTATCTCGGCTCCGGTTTTTTCTTTATTCCCGTTAAGCCTTGCGGGAAAAACCTTCGTATCGTTAAAGACAAAAAGATCCCCCTCGTTCATATATGTTATTATATCCTTAAACAGCTTATGTTCGATCTCTCCGGTATTTTTATGCAATACCAGGAGCTTCGACTCGTCCCTGAATTTAGCCGGATACTTGGCAATCTGATCGTGTGTTAAAGGAAAATTAAATTGAGATAGTTTCATACGTTTATAACAATATAATATACTAGTGCTTACAAAAAAAATTAACGGTAATCATTATACGTAAAAAAAAGAAAAAAGTTTCATTTTTTAGATATTTTTATAAAATTTTATTAATCATCTCCATTTTTACCGCATCGGCAAGCGTAAAACTGCCGGAGGCACTCCTTATAAGTCCCGTAAGATGTCCCCCGCTTCCCAACGCATGACCTATATCCCTGGCGAAAGACCTTATATAAGTACCTTTGCTGCATTTTATCTTTACAGTAAGCTCAGGTAATGAGAAATCAATAATCTCAAGTCCGTAAATAGTTACGGATGCGGGCTTCATTTTAACTTCCTCACCTGCGCGTGCCATCTCATATGCCCTTGTCCCGTCTATAAGTTTTGCGGAAAATACGGGAGGTATCTGTTCCTGTTCCCCGATAAATCCGGAAAGTGCCGTCTCTACCGCCTCTCTTGTAATATGTTCATAAGGATATGTTTTATCTATCTCCTTTTCCAGATCGAAAGAGGGAGTGGTAGCGCCCAGCATTATTCTGGCAATATACTCTTTAGGTTGAGCCTGGAGCATTTCGGCCTGTTTGGTGGCTTTTCCCATACATATCAGTAATATTCCAGTAGCAAGCGGATCCAGCGTCCCCGCATGTCCTACCTTTATGTTTTTTCTAAGGAAATGTTTCTGGGCCATGAACTTTATTTTCCTTACGGCATCGGCAGATGTCCATAGGTAAGGTTTATCCAGCGGTATAACGATACCTCCCGGATAGTCATCGAGATTATCCGAGAGCATGTCCATATCCGGTAATTTTACGGTAAAAAAATCTTCCGTCATCAAATACGGTAATTTATTTTACAGCTATTTTTTCAACACGCCTCTGATGCCTGCCCCCCTCGAATTCCGCTTCAAGATAAGCCTTAACTATCTCTCCGGCCTGTTCAATGGTAATAAACCTGGCCGGCAGCGATATAACATTGGCATCATTATGCTGTCTGGCCAGAGACCCCAACTCCGGCAACCAGCATACGGCCGCCCTTATTCCCTGATGTTTATTCAGCGTAATAGCTATTCCGTTTCCAGAACCGCATGAGGAAATTCCGCAAAATACTTCGCCTTTTTCTACGGATAAAGCCAGCGGATGCCCTACATCTGGATAATCCATACTCTCGGAAGAATGAGTTCCGAAATCCTTTATATCAAAACCCATTGCATAAAGCATGGGTTTCAAAGCCTCTTTCAATTCATAACCCGCATGATCTGCGGCCATACCTATTATCTTTTTCATATATTCGAATAATAAAATTTTCTTTTTATAGTCAAGAGCGCCGGTAACCGCTACTCTCCCCGATTAACTTTTTAATATGTTTTTGTTTCTATCGCCTTAATAAAATTATCTATTTTAAGTATATAAGGATAAAACGCATTATCATCTAAAACAGAATACCTGCCGAACAGGCCTTTTATCTGGAGAGTCAGCATATCCCCGGACTTCTCCCATTCCCCGGCTTTAGGTACGATATTGTTCTCTTTTGCAAAAGTCAGGAATCCTTTCTCTATATCTATGGCAGAAATGAGCCGCTCCAGTTGTGGGAAAGTCCTGACTTCACGCAACTGTGTCCTGTATTTATCCGCCAGACGGATACTATACTTTACCTGAAGGCTTTTCCGGTTCACAGCAATAAGGAAATCGGTTACTCCGGCAGTATCAATGGGAACAAATACATCCGGAATGATCCCGCCGCCGCCGTACACTACTTTTCCTTTAGGCGTAATATATCTGAGCGAATCGTTCCTTTTTATGCTGTCGGCCACGGTCATCTCCCCGTGTTTATATCTTTCCAGTATATCATATTGATAATCCTCGCCATAAGGCTTCTGGATACATCTGCCTGTAGGAGTATAAAAGCGGGCTACGGTCAATCTTATTCCCGACTTATCGCTGAAATATATCGGTTCCTGAACAAGCCCTTTACCGTAAGAGCGCCGCCCCACTATGGTTCCCCTGTCGTTATCCTGAATGGCTCCGGCAAATATCTCGCTTGACGAAGCGGAATTTTCATTCACCAGCACATACAACTTCACGTCTTTCCATTTGCCGTTCCCGTCGGCAAAGAAATCCTGCTTTTTGCGGTGAAGCCCCGCCATATAAACTATAAGTTCGCCTTTATCGAGGAATTCGTTCGAAAGCAGCAACGCCTGCTCGAAATATCCACCGGTATTATCCCTGAGGTCAAAAATAAGCTCTTTCACACCTTTCTCCCTGATGCCGTCCATAGCTTTTAAAAACTCTTTATAGCTTGTACGGGTAAATTTCGAAAGTTTTATATACCCGAGGGTATCATTTATCATAAGCGCCGCATCTATACTTTTAACCGGGATCCTGTCCCTTTTTATCGTAAAAGGCACAAGTTCGGCAAGGTTATCCCTTTTCACTTCTATATCTACTTTGCTGCCCTGCGGACCTTTGAGCCTCTTGACAAGAGTATCCTGGTTAAGTTTAACCCCCGCCACGACCTTTCCGCCTACTCTTATTATCCTGTCTCCCGACAAAAGACCCGCCCTTTCGGACGGCCCTCCGGGAATAACGCTTATCACTATGGCGGTATCGTTAGGAACATTAAACTGTATGCCAATTCCGCTGAAATTTCCTTCAAGGGACTCTTCCGCCTCTTTCAGTTCCCTCGGAGGAAGGTATACCGAATGGGGGTCGAGGTGAAGCATTACATCGGGAATAATTTTTTCAACTATATCCTTGTAATCTATCGTATCCACATAGTTTTCTTCTATCTGGCCCAGTATAAGCAGCAGTTTATCCCATTTGTGATTATTTACAGCCATCTCCCTGCCGCCCTTACAGCGGTTAAAGAAGTGTCCCGATATAAACACCAGGCACGCTACCGCAATAATAAGATGCCAGTATGACCTTTTTGTACCTCTGTTTTCACCATTTTCCATAATCGACTCCTGTTTACAAATTCATATCGACCTCATTCAAGGCTTGTTCATCTATCTGTTCCACGACTATTCCGGCCCTTTTCATCAACTCCAACCCGTCGGTGAGCCTGTAAGAGTCCCGGAACACGACACGCTTTATCCCGCTTTGTATTATGAGCTTGGAACACTCCATACAAGGTGCGGCGGTTACATAAAGGGTAGCTCCCTGGCTGCTGTTATTGGATTTAGCCATTTTTGTAATCGCATTGGCTTCCGCATGTAGTACGTACGGTTTGGTAAACCCGTTTTCATCCTCGCACACATTTTCAAAACCGCTCGGCGTTCCGTTATATCCATCGGAGATTATGCTCCTGTCCTTAACGATAAGCGCCCCTACCTGCCTGCGCCTGCAATACGAGTTCTGCGCCCAAACCTGAGCCATCCTGAGATAACTTTTATCAAACTGCAACTGTTTTTTATCCATAATAACACAATATTTTACTGCTGGTACATGTAACGTTTGATACTTCTTTTAGGGGTCTTCTCAAATTCTTCGGGCATTATGCGTACACCGGTTATTTTTGAATAATTAGGCATATCCATGTTCACAAGGGTTATATTCTCTTCCATTTTATTCAGCAAGGCGTCTTTGTCGAGACCGTCACCGGAGGCAAGCTCAATGTCGGGATAAATAAGAGCAATCAACTTGCCGTCATCATCTATCACAAGGGATTCCGCAACATACGGCATATTATTTATCGCGCTCTCTATTTCCTCCGGATAAATATTCTGTCCAGAAGGCCCTAAAAGCATGCTTTTACACCGGCCTTTAATAAATACGAAACCCTCGCCGTCCACAACCGCCATATCTCCGGTCCTGAACCACCCGTCTTCGGTAAACGATTCGGCGGTAGCTTCTTCATTCTTATAATATCCCAGCATAACGTTGGCGCCCCTTACCTGAATCTCTCCCGGTATGTTGCGCGGATCTGCGGAAGCAATACGGATCTCCATGCGGGGAGCCGCTTTGCCGCATGAAAAAAGTTTGTTTTTATCCCACGGCGCGTAAGAAATAATAGGTGCGCATTCGGTCATTCCGTATCCTACCGTATAAGGGAATCCTATCTTTCTGAAAAACTCGTCCGCCTCTTTATTGAAAGCCGCCCCTCCTATGATTATCTCCTTAAACTGGCCGCCGAACGTCTTTACCAGTTCATCTTTTATCCTGCCCTGTATCTTCTGATCTATTACGGGGAGTCTTAACAGAACCTTTACACTGGTCTTATTGAGAATAGGCTGTAATTTCTGTTTGTATATTTTTTCTATGATAAGCGGAACCGCAATAATTATATTCGGCTTTATCGTAGCGAAAGCCTCCATTATGATTTTCGGGCTCGGAATTCTTGTTAAAAAATGCACATGCGCCCCTACGGACATTTCAAACAGGAATTCGAACATCATTCCGTACATGTGGGCGGTAGGGAGCATTGAGACCACATTAGAGGTATTATTAATCTGAGGATGCACTTCCATCGCAAAAAGTACATTCGACAACAACGCCCTGTAAGGGATCATAACACCTTTCGAAAATCCCGACGTCCCCGACGTATAATTAATCATAGCCAGCTCTTCTCCGGATTTCTCCTTATGGTAAGATATATCGGACGATCTGAAATTCCTGGGGTATTTTTTTCCGAAAAGTTCGTTCAGATGTTCCCTGGTATCTATTATTTTCTGGCTGTTGGCGTACAGCAGGGAAAAATCGTTAATCTGTATTATAGCTTCGAGGCGGGACATCTCCGATTCCGACAATCCCTCCCATACGACATCCCCCACAAATAATATCCTGGAATCGGAATGATTGACGATATGATGTATGTTGCCCGGCTTAAACTCATGCAGGATAGGAACCGGAACCGCTCCGTATGTAAGGCATGCCAGAAATACGACACCCCAGTTGGCCTGGTTTCTGGAGCATATAGCAATCTTTTCTCCTTTCTCCACTCCGCATATATTAAAAATAATATGCAATTTCTCAATTCTTCTGGCAACATCCCTGTAATGGAGGGTTATCCCTTTATAGTCCGAAAGAGCTGGACAATCCCAGTTAGTCTTAAAACTCTCTTCCAGCATCTTATTCAATGACCTGTTCATATATTATCACAATTAATATTTATCATTTACTATCCGTCTTCTCCTCATATTCAACATATTCTCCCATATCTCTTTCTATTACCTTCTCTTTATACTCGATTTCCGTCACGGTAACCTTTCCCTCCTGTTCTTTACTTTTCCGCACCTGTTCTTCTTTCATACCGTATCCCTCTCCCGTGTCGCGCATCCGGCCGAATCCTTCCGAACTCCAGAATCCGGCAAATCCGTTATTGCCGAAACTACCGGAAGATGTGCCGCTTCCGCCCATTTTATTAATGCGCCTCTTTATATACCATGCAAGTATTCTCGGAAATAATCTTCCGAATATCCATACGACACCTGCAAATATCAATAAAAATGTTAAAATAAATTCCATCTTTCAAAAACAATAATTACCTGGCTTTTTTTGTTTTTCCGGTAGAGAGATCCAGAACAAACTCCTTGCCGTCAGTCCCTTTAACCTTAATTTCACTCCCTGAAATAAACTTTATATCGCTTCCGCGGTCGATTATCTTCTTTTTGTCCGTTATTATAACTTCTTTCCCGTTAATCGAATAAATTCTCAATCTGGAAGGCGTTTCCAATATCCAGTAACTTTTCCCTCCTATCTTTTTAAGATGCGGTATTTTCTTTATAAATTCCGGAGCCTTTATATCTTTCCACCCGGCAACCGGTTTCCCTTTAATATCATACCGGGATAAAGAGTTGTCCTCATTCAAAGTCATTACGGTGTAATTTTTATCTCCTTTAATATCCATTATCTCCGGCCCCAGCACAACTTTTTTAGGAAGTTTCACGGGATACCCTCTTACAAAACGCCCCAGCCTGTCGAGAGCATATAATTTATCCTCGGATATAAAAATCATCTGTAATTTCCCGTTATTATACAGATCGGCCTGTCCCACCACCCCGCAGAGAGGAGTTCCGAAAGGGATGGCCCATATTCCTTTCTTATTAGCATCCATATACCTTAAACGCATATTCGGAAGCTGTTCCAGATATGCCCCTGCATTTTTGGCAACGTCCCTTACCCTGAAAGGGCCTTCCGGAATAACTATGGTACTATCCACTTCAAATACGGCTACGCCTTTCCCGTTATTTTTTATCCTGGGTTCAGGAAGTTCTTTAAGTCTTGAGGCGTAAAACTCAATATCTATATTCACGTCGCCTCCGTCCGAGGGAAATATACCGGCGGTAAGATATTCGAAATTATTTTTTTTAATCCCGGCCCCCAGCAATCCGCGCAGATACGGTTTAAATATCTGCAATACGGTATCTCCGGCCTCTTTAATATTTACCGCCACTTTAACGGAGCTTTCGCTGTTTATAAACCCTGCGGCGGGAGTCTGTTCGAGAAAATTCTCAAAACTAAAATAATTGGCTCTCCCTCCGGCGAACTCATCGACCATTTTTTTAGGCCCTATCACTATCCAGTCTCCGGTTTTGCAGAAAGCCTCTTCATTACAAGAAGCGAAAAGGTTTCCGAATATACTTGAGATATATCCTTTATATTTAAATGGTTCGGCGACTACTGGTTTTCGCTTGTCCACTATGCCGGCGATAACATCATTGATACCGAAAGAGGATTTTTCCCTTATAAATGTTATCCACTCGCATTTTTCCCCGAATTTACAGTATGCCGCCACCAGCTCTTCAATCTTTAAGGAAGACAGCCATTCCGGCGGGGCTATTCCATTACTTTTCACAAGCTGTTGCTGATTATAAATATATTTGCCAAGTTTTTTATGAACTTCAAGAAATGATTTAAAAGCCGAAATATACCCGTCAGGATCCGAAAGAGGAAGCGATACCGCAAATATCGTATTTGCCGGAAGTATCTTACCCATCTGGCTTTTTCCCCCGGCTTGTCCGTAAAATATAGTTGAGAAATTACCTTCCTCCCTGTGATTCAGAAAACTCCCGCTGAGCCGGAGCATGCCGGGCTTCTGTATAAGTTCCATAACGCTCCACGAAGAAAAGCGGAGAAAGAAATCCGAATATCCCAAAAAGCCGCGTTCTATCTCCCCCGAAAAGAATTTACCTATCTGCCTGTGATTAAGATACAGGCACTCTTTTTTAGCATTATTTAAAATTAATTCGGAAAACTCCCTGTTATCGAGAATGGATGTCCCGTTCTCAATATGTCTTATAGAACTTTCCAGGACATAAGAAGAATTGCTTGCCAGAATAAGATCTTTATGAAACGAAAGATTAAGACCGCTGGGATATGAATATATATATGCGCTGTTATATTTCCTTCTCGAAGAAGAGGCGTTAGACTTCAATCTTTCAAAAACTTCATCCGCCATCGGAAATCCCGACATATCCAGAACCTGTAAAAACGATACGCTGTTTTTAGACGAATAATGCAGAGAGTAAACAAACGGGATATTTTCCATCTCTTTAAAAGATACGAGCTGCTTCTGAAAATTAACCAGAGGATTTTTATCGTCGAAAAGCATAAAGGCAAAAGAAGAAGTATCGGTAAGCATCGGGGCGAAATTCCCCAGGCGCTTGAAATCGAATACCATTACGGCATCGCTCGGAACACCTTCAAAAGATGAGGCCATATTTTTATCAAACACCTTTTCATCATCCTTATGGGAAGAAAATAATTTGAAAAACAATACACTAACCGTAATAACAAGGATTAATGCTGCAACAGAGCCGTATATTAATATCTTTTTATTATTCATTTCAGTCAAAACAGCAACTTAATCTGCAAATATACAAAGTAAAAGTCCAAAAGCATAAAGCCGCATTATTTTTATTGCACTTAATTACTTTTGGACTTACGTTTGTTAAAGGCCGTAAAAATAAACCTTGTCCGTTCGCTAAAAAGGAAGATCTCCCTCGTCCAAAGCAGAATTATCCGACGATATATCCATAAAAGGATCCGAGTCCATATCCTGATACGAACTTCCGGGCTGAACCGGCGTATCTCTCTGAATACGCCATGCCCTTACATCCGTGTACCATCGTCCGTTGAATTCACGTGATTCGATATTTACCGAAACGGTCAGAAGTTCTCCGGGGTTGAATCCTTCCAGCTCGGATACTTTATCGTCACCCCATACATTCATACAGATTTTTCTCGGATAGGACTCCTGTGTCTCCACGATAAAATCCTGCTTGCTCCAGGGGCCTCTGGCGCTATTACCTTTTTGCACTTGTAGTTTATCTACAAGCTTGCATTTTATCTCTATTGCCATAACAGCCGGCGGATTATTTTTTAGGCGCCTCTTTAGCTTTATGAACTTTTACAAGCTCAACCTCAAATACCAAAGTAGAATATCCCGGAAGTTCAGGACTCATTTGCCTTGGGCCGTAACCTAATTCGTAAGGTATCCAAAGAGTTCCTTTTCCACCCTCTCCGAACAACTGCAAACCTTCAGTCCATCCTTTTATAACCGCATTAAGAGGGAACTTTGCAGTCTCTCCCCTCTTATAAGAGCTGTCGAATTCAGTACCGTCCAGAAGCGTCCCCCTGTAATGCACTTCAACGGTATCGGTAGCCTGAGGCTTAACATCGCCGCCCGGATTTTCTATTTTATACTGTAATCCGCTCTCTGTCTGCTGAACCCCTTCATTATTTTTATTCTTTGCAAAAAATTCCGACTGCTCTTTCTCTTTTAATTTAGAGTTAGCTTCCTCGATTTTCATCATATAATTCTGGATAACCATCCCCGCTTTCTGCTCATCAACCATAAGATTCTCCTTACCGTTTACCACATCCTGCATAGCCTTCATAATCTGCGTGTAATTAAGATCGTTGAATTTGGAAGCCTTAAGCATTCCGCCAAAAGAGACGCCTATCGCATAACTTACGGAATCGACCTCAGCTTTAGAAACACCCGGTAAAGAGGCCGTCCCGTTCTGCTGCCCGCAAGAGGCAAAGAAGATAGCACATACAGTGCAAATTGTTAAAATTTTAATCGTTTTCATTCTTATTATTTTATTTATTAATGTATTAATTTTAATCATCCGTTTCAACGGGCTTTTTTGATGTAAACCTTATGGCGGCAAGCCCTATAACTGCGGCCAGGAAAGATGTTCCCAGAATGGCAACCTTACCTATGTCGGCAACCTGAACATTCTCGAAAGCCAGGCTGTCGATAAAAATGGACATAGTAAAGCCTATTCCTGCAATTATTCCAAGCGAAAATATCTGCGCCCATTTGGTTCCCTGCGGCAGCTCCGCCAGCTTGATTTTCACCGACATCCAACTGAATATAAAGATCCCCAGAGGTTTTCCGAATATCAATCCGAAAAATATACCGCTCGCCACAGGCGCAATAGGCGGAGAAAGTATCTCCCACGAAAGTCCTACTCCGGCATTGGCCAGCGCGAACAACGGCATTATCAGCCATGTAACCCAGGGATGCAACCCGGCTTCGAATTTATGCATAAGCGGATTTATAGCCTGTACCCTGGCATTCATCTGGTGAATTATATGTTGCTGATCCGGATTTGCAAGCACTTCTACTTCGCTGTTGCCTGAACTCTTGAACTTCTCTATAAGACTTTTTATGCTTACATAGAATCTCACCTCATTTATAGCAGTTTTAGAAGGAATAGTAAGGGCAAGAATAACCCCGGCTATAGTAGCATGTATTCCGGACTGCAGTATAAGATACCATAATACGATACCCGGTATTATATAAAGGAGTACATTATGCACCCTGTTTCTGTTAAGGATGAGCAGGAACATAACCACGATCCCCGCATATACGAGCATATCGAAATGCAGTTCATGCGTAGGATAAAACGCAGCAAGAACGATTATTGCCCCCAGATCGTCCACTATGGCCAGCGCCGTAAGAAATATTTTAAGTCCCAGGGGCACTCTTTTTCCCAGCAGGGACAACACTCCGAGCGCAAATGCTATATCGGTAGCCATCGGGATACCCCAGCCATTCGCACTCTCGGGATTATCATAATTGAAAAATACATAAATACAGGCAGGTACGATCATCCCTCCCAACGCGGCGAATATAGGAAGGGCCGCCTGCTTGAAAGAACAAAGTTCGCCTACGAGCATCTCCCTTTTTATCTCAAGCCCCACCACGAAAAAGAATACGGCCATCAGTCCGTCGTTTATCCAGAACGCAATAGACATCTCTACCGAAAATCCTGCTACCGAAATGCCCGCTTTCTGATTCCAGAAATCGTGAAAAGCGCCCAAAGAAGGAATGTTTGCACACAGAAGCGATATAATCGCACATATAAGCAACAATACCCCCCCTATAGATTCATTATGGAGAAAAGCTTTAAAAAAGTTTGAAAAAGTCCTGCTCATTATTTAATACGTTAAAAATTTTTCATAGCGACAGACCGTTCTGCCTTTACATTAATCTGCTTGAATCATCGCTTAATATCCGGCCAGATCAACAAAAGTACAAAGATAATTTATTTCTTTAATTTTTGTCACCTGTTAATGCTATTATCAGTATAAAGGCAAAGTTTGAAAAGAATACGCGCTCCTACATTCGCGTCCCATTCGCCTTCACCGGCCGGAGCTACCTCGCACAGATCGAATCCTATAATCTTTTTCCCCGCGGCAACAACCTTCCCTATAAGATAATCGGCTTCCCTGAAAGAAAGTCCTCCGGGAACAGGGGTTCCGGTATTCGGGCAAAGTTCCGGAGATAATCCGTCAATATCGAAACTTATATACACTTTATCGGGGAGGGAGGAAATTATTTTATCGCATATTACGCCCCACGACGTTCCATCGAATTTATCCCGGCAAATAGCGGAATCCGTAAAAGCACGCACCTTTCCGTCAGTCTGCGTCATAAGGGCATATTCGTCGCTGCAAAAATCCCGAACGCCTACCTGTGTTATACGGGAAACCGCCGGAACTTCTTTCAGTACATTATACATAATGGATGCATGCGAATATTTAAAACCCTCGTACGCTTCGCGCAAATCCGCATGAGCGTCTATATGCAGTATCCCGAATTTTTCGTATTTATTTCCAAGGGCTT
Source organism: uncultured Muribaculaceae bacterium (assembly GCA_964449975.1). Lineage (GTDB taxonomy): Bacteria > Bacteroidota > Bacteroidia > Bacteroidales > UBA932 > Egerieousia. The sequence continues at coordinate 15,818 of CAYVED010000001.1, read as the reverse complement.
TTATAAGTCCCAGGGGCACGCTGTGATCCCCGCCGACTACTCCTACCGTCTTCCCCTTGCCGAGGAACTTTTCCGACACTGCATTTACATATTCATTAATCTGACCGGAAGCATCATTAACTTCCTCGATCTGTTTTTCAAGCACAAGCGGATCCGTACCCGAAGCAAGTTCTTCTATTACGTTTTCCGCGATCTTCCTCGCCCTCCTGTTATGTTTTACAACATTTTTATCCGCAGGCAACGTACCTATTCTGGTTTTCCACGCATCCTTTACCCCCTCGTCAAACAGATCAACCTGTAAAGAAGCATCAATTACGGCCTGCGGCCCCAGCGATGTTCCTGCACCGTAGGATGTGGTGACATCCCAGGGAACCGATATTAATATTATATCGCTTTCATCCAGATTGTAAGGCAACCCGTAATAATTCCCGTTGGCGATACCTATATCATTAGGATTAAAATCACTCATATTTCCATTAATTAAAATTTCCGTTAAACGATACCTTCCCTTAAAACATCATGTATATGGATAAGTCCCGCATACTCTCCGTTATCCATAACCACTACCGACGTTATTTTGTTCTTTTCCATTATACGAAAAGCATTAACCGCAAGTTCGGTTTTGTCTATGGTTTTAGGATTTCCCGACATTATATCATATGCCGTAAGGGTATCAAGAGGCTTTCCTTTCTCAATCATACGGCGTACGTCGCCGTCAGTAATTATACCCAGAAGCCCCCCGCCGGAGCTGAGAACTACGGTCGCCCCCAATCTGTGCTGGGATATATTTATAATCGTATTTTGTATCGTCTCCTGTTCTCCGACCCAGGGTTTCAAATTTTTATCGAATACGTCATCCACCCGCAGATATAGCCTTTTTCCTAAAGAGCCGCCTGGGTGATACTTTGCAAAATCGTCCTGGGAAAACCCTCTCATTTTAAGAAGACATACGGCAATGGCATCTCCCATAACCAGTTGGTTAGTAGTACTGGAAGTTGGGGCAAGATTATTGGGACAGGCTTCCGTATCAACGGTGGCCCTTATAATATAATCGCTATGTTTGGCAAGATATGACTCGATATTGGAAACCATAGCTATGAGTTTGTTCCCCATCCTGTTTATAAGCGGCACGAGCACCTTTATCTCAGGGGTGTTGCCGCTCTTTGAAATACACATCACAATATCGTCGTGCTGTATTATTCCCAGGTCGCCGTGTATGGCATCCGCGGCATGCATGAAAACCGCTGGAGTGCCCGTAGAGTTAAGGGTAGCTACTATTTTGCTCCCGATAATAGCGCTTTTCCCTATCCCGGTTATTATAAGCCTCCCATTCGATCCGTAAATAAGTTCCAGTACTTTTATAAATGTATCGTCGATATATGGTTTAAGATTGCGCACCGCCTGGGCCTCCTTATCTATCACGCTAACGGCTAAATCTTTAAGATTATTTTTTGAAATTTCCATAAAAAAATTTTGTAGAGAATAAACTAATGGGTAACTTAGGGGCACAAAGGTAAAGAAATTTATATACTTCACCCTATTTATTTTTAGATAATTGATTATGCAGGTAACATCAGAAATCTTGCACGATAAACTGAAAGAGTTTTTCGGGTTTGATTTTTTTAAAGGAGAACAGGAAGCAATTATAAAACATCTCATCGAAGGCAATAATACTTTCGTATTAATGCCTACCGGTGGCGGAAAATCGCTGTGCTACCAACTTCCGGCACTTGTAATGCCTGGTACGGCAATCGTTATATCGCCGCTTATCGCACTGATGAAGAATCAGGTAGATGCTATCAGAGGTTTTGTAGCCAATAAAGAGGGAATAGCTCATTTTTTAAATTCGTCGCTAAATAAAACGCAGATACAAGAGGTAAAAGACGATCTTTTATCGGGAGTTACAAAGTTGCTTTACGTAGCACCCGAATCGCTCACGAAAGAAGAAAACATACAACTGCTCAGACAATGCAATATATCGTTCTATGCAGTGGACGAAGCGCATTGTATCTCCGAGTGGGGACACGATTTCCGGCCGGAATACCGGAAAATTCATCCCATCGTAAACGAAATAGGCCGGGCGCCTATAATAGCACTTACGGCAACCGCAACTCCCAAAGTTCAGTCGGATATTCAGAAGAACCTGGGAATGAGTGAAGCGAAAGTATTCAAATCCTCTTTTAACAGGGAAAATCTCTATTACGAGATACGTCCTAAAGTGAATACGGAAAAAGAGATCATAAAATTTATAAAAAGCAATTCCGGGAAATCGGGAATAATCTATTGCCTCAGCCGGAAGAAAGTGGAAGAACTTGCCGAACTCCTGAATGTAAACGGAATAAAAGCGCTCCCCTATCATGCGGGACTGGACGCTAATACCCGCGCTGGCAATCAGGACAAGTTCCTTATGGAAGAGGTGGATGTTATAGTAGCCACAATAGCGTTCGGCATGGGTATAGACAAGCCGGATGTAAGGTTCGTAATACATTATAATATCCCCAAAAGCCTCGAAGGATATTATCAGGAAACCGGACGCGCCGGAAGAGACGGAGGAGAAGGACAGTGCATAACTTTCTACAGTTATAAAGATATACAGAAACTGGAAAAATTCATGCAGAGCAAACCGCTTGCCGAACAGGAGATAGGAAAACAGCTTCTTAACGATACGGTAGCTTATGCCGAATCCAATCAGTGCCGGCGTAAAACATTGCTTAATTATTTCGGAGAAATATACAGTAAAGATAATTGCTGCAACTGTGACAACTGCCTATATCCCAAGAAGCAGTTCGAAGGCAAAGAGTTCATTGCAACCGTAATAGAACTTATAAAAGGAATGAAAGAGAATTTCAAAGCGGATCATCTTGCGAACATACTTGGAGGAGTGAACAATTCCATAATAAAATCCTATAACCACCACAAACTGGAACTTTTCGGCGTAAACCCCAACAAGGATCATAGATTCTGGCTTGCGGTAATACGCCAGGCGGTAGTGCTTCAATTTCTGCATAAAGACGTTGAAAAATATGGCCTTATATCCGTAACCGAAAAAGGAGAGGAGTTTTACAAAGCCCCTTATTCAATCCTGATTACGGAAGACCGGGAATTCGCCGATACGGATGACGACGATGAAATAGTAACTATCGGCAATACAAAAAATCACGGCGGCGGAGGCGGTGACGAAATTCTCCTTGCAATGTTAAAAGATATAAGGCACTCCCTTTCAAAGAGGCTGAAACTCCCTGCATTCGTAATATTCGGCGACCCTTCGCTCGAAGATATGTCTATACAGTATCCTACGACGCTGGAAGAACTCAAAAACTGCCAGGGTGTCGGGGAAGGCAAAGCCAGAAAGTTCGGGAAAGAGTTCGTACAGCTTATTGCAAAATACGTGGAAGAAAACGAAATCGAACGTCCGTCGGACTTCGTTGTAAAATCGGTGGTGAATAAATCCCTGAATAAAGTATATATTATACAGAGCATAGACAGGAAACTTCCTCTGGACGACATAGCGGACGCCAAAAATATGGAACTGGAACAGGTTTACGACGAGATCGAAGCCATAGTAAGTTCCGGAACCAAAATAAATATAGATTATTACATCCGTCAGATAGTTGATGAGGATAAGATAGACGATATATACGAATATTTTAAAGAAGAAGCCACTTCGGATTCCGTAAACGAGGCGATGAAAGCATTGGGGCACGACTATACGGAAGAAGAGGTAAGACTTATAAGAATAAAATTCCTTTCCGAACAGGGTAATTAAAAGTACCCTGTTCTATAAATTTATCCACTGTATCTCTTTATCACGGCTCCAGTAGGTAAGCTGGCGTTTTGCGTATCTGCGGCTGTTGCGCTTTATAAGTTCTATAGCCGTTTCAAGCGGGATAAGACCGTCAAAATAATCGAAAAGCTCCTTATAGCCTACCGTTTTAAGAGCCGGCATACCCCTGTATTTTATCAAAGAGCGCACCTCTTCCGGCAATCCCGCCTGCATCATAATATCCGCCCTCTTATTTATTCTTTCGTATAACTCTTCCCTGTCCCGGTTTATTCCTATCTTTTTTATCTCGAAAGGACGGGCTTTCTTAGGAGAACTTTTCCAGTCGGAAAATTTCCTGCCGGTTTGCAATGTCACTTCCAAAGCCCTTACCACCCGCTGGGGATTGGCTATATCTATAGTATCGTAAGAACTCCGGTCAATCAGTTTCAACTGCCGCCTGAGGCTCTCCAGACCTTCCGTTTCGAGCCGCAGCATAAGCGAATCCCGGAGCTGCCGGTCGGCCTCCGGGAAGTCGTCCAGTCCGTTGCATAAAGCGTCTATATACATTCCGGAACCACCCGCCATCACCAGCCGGTCATGCTCTTTAAACAACTTCTCAAGCAGCGACAGGGCCTCCAGTTCATACTTTCCGGCAGTATAATACTCCCGTACGGAATGTGAAAAAATAAAATAGTGTTTAACCTCTGCAAGCTGTTCCGGTGAAGGCGGAGCCGTACCTATTTTCATCTCCTTAAAAATTTGCCGGGAATCGCAATTAATCACAGGTGAGGAAAACTCCTTTGCCAGTTCAATGGAGTATTCGGTCTTACCCACACCGGTTGGACCCAGAATAATAGTAAGTTCTTTTTTCACTTTCCCGATAATTTTTATTAATTTACAAAGATAATCGGGAAACAGAAAAAGGCAAATCTATGAGAAAAATATTTATAACTCTCCTGGGCATATCGTTGATACTTAACAGTTAATCGAGTCCAGATATACGATAAAATTAGCAGCAAGGTTTTCGGGAAGATCGGGGTAAATTATAATAGATATACTTAGAAACTGTTTGAATTTGTTAACGAAATTATTTACAGGCTGTTTTCGAGGCATTTTTTCAGGGATTTTGCCGCCGCATGGCGACCCCCATGGGGCAAAAAAGACCTTAAAAAACGACCGGAAAGAGACCTAAAGAATGAAATTCATAAATTCAAAACAGTTCCTTTAATAAGTCCGAGGATATTGTTATCCTTCATGTTGTATCTTTCTGCCAATAGCTGAACTTACTTAAATAAATGGTATGCAATGGAATCGTTCCACATTTCTGATTAACAACAGAGGCAAAATCTTAGTAAGCGGAATAAGGCCTAAGCCTCTCCTTCATCTCCCTCCGGCAATTCATCTTCCATGAATGAGGTATCTTCTCCGCCATCGTCCACAGTATCTGCGAACTGGTCAAAATCATCGTATCCTTTGGCAAACTGTTCGGGATTACGTCCTTTTTCAGCTACCAGGCGCGGATATGACGCCCTGAAAGAAGGCTCTGCCTCTTCAATGAAAGTCAGCTTTATAAACCTGTCTTTACGCAGGTCAAATACATACAGAAGACTGATCTCTCCTTTAGAAATGGTTTTCTCTACGGTTACGGCATCCATAGTACCGTCTCCCATATCAAAAAGGCCATACTCGCTCATGAGCTTCTCTTTATCGTCAATCCCCCTGAAAACTACCATCTGATCCGGAGCAAAACCCAAATCATTCAACAGGAAATCATGGAGTTCATATAAAGATGTTTCGCTTTTTATCTCATACTCCCTTAAAAACACTTTACTACCTGGAATGGTGGCCTTATATCTATAAATCATTTCGTAATAGTATTTATATTAATTAGTTATGAAAATCTTTTTATTCCCCGATCAAGCATGCTTAAAAATAAACCTCATCACATCAATTCCGTCGGCATATTCATCTATGAGCGGGGCCTGCGCCAAGCCAAAGGTACGATATTTTTTTTGAATATTACCTCTGTTTGCTTCCTCAAATGCCAAAATATCGCTTCCCGAATCATATTCGGCATATCCAATCACCGTAACAGGCGGATGTACGCCTGATGCTTTATTTATTAAAAAAAATCCTCCGTCAATAAACTCTTCTCCTTCCATCAGAAAAACCGCCCTGTTCCTTCTGTAGATATTCATATAACACGTTGTTCCGGCAAGTTCCCGCATTACTGAAAAACAATTGATGAGTTTTCCGAAATCGTATCCCTCCGGTACAAAAAGATAATTTACGCTCCTGCATCCCAGCCCGTAATAAAGAAACACGTCCTCGGCAAGGGCTTCAAGCTCCTTTACGCTCTCCTTCCCCGACAACACTGCAAAACTGAAACGCCTGCCCCGGAGCAGCATCGGTAACCCCGCAAATTCTTCCGCAACGGCAGCCCTGGTAGTATCCGAGCCGGTAGAAATGAGAGCACATATTTTGTCGGGATACATATTGATATACTCTCTCATATTACCGGTAAATTCAATCTTACCCTCCCACCCGGCATCTATGCCGCACAATATCCCGGCTAACGCAGGCAGCAGGTATTTATCTTTAGAAGACAACTTTATAACGGCATTATTCCCGGAAGCCATAACGCATAAAAAGTCATGAAATCCCACAAGGGGAATATTTCCTGCCATAATTATCCCGATACAATTCCCCGAACCCGTTTCCTTTCCGGCGTAGCCCTCTGCAGTAACAACATAGTTTCCCTTCCATCTCTCCAGTTCCCCTCTTACAAGAAAGGTACGGGCTATCGTCTCAACGGCACGGCGTTGCATATACGGCGTAAAAAACGGATTATCGCTGTAAGACAAAACTATGGCATTATCCAGCACCGGCTCATTAAGAGAGCCGCCCAGCCAACCAAGAAGCCGTTCTCCCAGTTGTGAAAAACTATATATAAAATCATTACCGAACATTTTGCAAAATTATTAAAAAGAGGGTATATTTACAACCTGATATGGATATACAGAACAAACCCGTTTCAGATTGTTACAAAAGCATTTCAGCGCTTTCAACCGGAATTTACAAGGATAACGGAAGCAAATTTCTCGCATTTGCATACCCTGTTAAAACAGAAGAAGAGACAAAATCTATCATACAACAATTAAAAAAAGAGTATTTTGATGCCAGACACCATTGTTATGCCTACAGAATCGGGTATACTGGCGGGATATGGCGATTTAACGATGACGGAGAGCCTTCCTCTACGGCAGGCAGACCGATTTACGGACAAATATTGTCGGCCGGATTAAGCGACATTCTCATTGTTGTGGTAAGATATTTCGGAGGGATAAAATTAGGAGTGCCCGGATTGATAAGAGCCTACAAAAGCGCTGCCGCGGATGCGATAACGAATGCGTGCATAATACAAAAAACCGCAACCGAAAGATATATCATAACATTCGGCTACATGCAGATGAATAATGTAATGAAAGCTCTTAAAGACCTCTCCGTATTGCCGGATAACCAGCAATTTAACCTCAGTTGTTCGCTGGAGGCCGATATAAGGCTTAACGATATAGAGAAGTTTACGGAGATACTCGGCAAAATAGAGGGATGCCGCATAGAAACGGTATCGAGGGAAGAAAAAAACAGTTGAAAAGAAACACAATAAAAATATAAAAGAATATGCCAAAAAGTCTGATTTCCATTCATGATTTTACCAGAGAGGAAATATTGCACATTCTGGAACTGGCCCTGGATTTTGAGAAAAATAAATTCCAGCCTATCCTGCATGATAAAGTAATAGCCTCTCTTTTCTTTGAGCCTTCGACCAGGACGAGGCTTAGTTTCGAGACGGCAGCCAACCGGCTGGGTGCAAGGGTCATAGGATTTGCCGATGCAGGTAATACCAGCGTAAGCAAAGGAGAAACACTCAATGACACCATAAAAATGGTTTCAAATTACGTAGATCTCATTATAATGAGACATCCTCTTGAGGGAAGCGCGCGGTTCGCATCGGAAGTAGCATCGGTTCCGGTAGTAAATGCCGGAGACGGAGCCAATCAGCATCCGTCGCAAACGCTACTGGATCTTTACACTATAAAACAGACGCAGGGAACGCTGGAAAATATAAACATAAATATGGTGGGAGACCTTAAATACGGACGTACCGTCCACTCTCTGCTTCAGGCGCTATCTCATTTTTCCCCGCATTTCACTTTTACTGCTCCCGACGAATTGAAAATGCCGCAGGAGTATAAAGATTTTCTGGATAAAAAGGGTATTCCGTACACCGAGACAGGAGAGTTAGACGAAAATATAAATAACTGCGATATACTATACATGACACGTGTGCAGCAGGAAAGATTTACAGATCCTATGGAGTATGAAAAGGTTAAAAACGTTTACAACCTCAATGCCGGGATGCTGAAAAACGCAAGGCCGAATATGAAAATACTCCATCCCCTGCCTAGAGTAAACGAGATAAGCAGGGATGTAGATAATACGGAACATGCTTGTTACTTTAAACAGGCCGAAAACGGGATGTATGTAAGGATGGCGATAATAGCATACCTGCTGTCCGGAAAATAATTAAAAGATCGAAGTCATGGAAAATAAAACGGAAACAAGAAAAGAACTGAAAGTAAGCGCTATAAAAAACGGAACCGTACTGGATCATATTCCTGCGGATCAGCTGTTCAAAGTTATCAACATATTGAACCTGAGCAACTGCAGGAACCAGATCACGTTCGGCACTAATCTGGACAGTAAGATACTGGGTAAAAAAGCCATTATAAAGATAGCCGACCGATACTTCGAAAACGCTGAAATAGATAAAATTGCACTGGTAGCCCCGCAAGCTAAAATAAATATAATAAAAGACTTTGAAGTAATAGAGAAAAGAGTTATAGGGGTTCCCGGCGAAATAACCGGAATAGCGAAGTGTCTAAATCCCAAATGTATTACCAATCACCAGCCGGTACAGACAAGGTTCAAAACCGTTTATGAAAACTCCCGGCTCAAACTGCAATGCCACTTCTGCGAAAAAATAACCGACACCAATAATTTAATAATTATAAGCGAAATTTAGAAGACCGAATTTTGTTGGTTTTTTCTTAACGTAATAGAATATTATTTCATATCTTTGACTGAATTTTGTACTAACAAATTAAAAAACAAAATATAAAAATCATGAAAACAGCACATAATTTTAACGCAGGTCCCTGCGTATTACCCAAACAAGCAATCGAATCTGCAATAGAAGCTATCCGTAACTTCGACAACACAGGAATAGGCATCCTGGAAATCTCACACCGTACACCGGGTTGGGAGCGCATAATGGCCGAAACGGTGCAATTATGGAGAGATCTGCTGAACATTCCGGAAGAATACGAAGTATTATTCCTGGGAGGCGGCGCATCTACTCAGTTTTTCCATGTAGCGGCAAACTTATTAAATAAAAAAGCTGCATATCTCCAGACCGGAGTATGGGCTAAAAAAGCTATAAAAGAAGCTAAGTATTACGGAGAAGTTGAGGTTTTAGCATCTTCGGAGGATAAAACTTATTCATACATTCCTAAAGGATACAAAATACCTGCCGATGTAGATTATTTCCATATTACAACCAACAATACTATCTACGGAACAGAAATACACGAAGATATGGACAGCCCGGTAACTCTGGTTGCGGATATGTCTTCGGATATTATGAGTCGTCCGGTAGATATTAAAAAATACGGTTTAATTTACGGCGGAGCCCAGAAAAACGTAGGGCCGGCAGGCGTAACATTCGTTATCGTGCGCAAAGATATTCTCGGAAAGATAGACCGTAAACTCCAGACAATGGTAGATTACCGCACGCACATTGCCGACGAACCGAAAAATAAATCGATGTTCAATACTCCTCCCGTATTCCCTATATTCGTAATGCATGAGACTCTGAAATGGGTTAAGGAGCTAGGCGGTGTTGAAGCTATGTACAAAATAAATAAAGAAAAAGCCGAGCTTCTTTACAACGAAATCGACAGAAACTCATTGTTCGTAGGTACCGCAGCCAAAGAGGACCGTTCGTTAATGAACGTTTGCTTTGTAATGGCTCCCGGACACGAAGCTCTCGAAAGCGAATTTATGGCATTTGCAAAAGAAAGAGGCATGGTAGGTATCAAAGGACACCGTTCCGTAGGAGGTTTCAGGGCTTCTATCTACAACGCCTGTCCTGTTGAAAGCGTAAAGGCGCTTGTAGCATGCATGCAGGAATTTGAAAAACTCCACAAAAAATAACATATAAAGGGTTGCCGAACCGTCTTCCGGCTTTAACTTATCCTGTCCTGAACATAGATGATTAGTATATGTTCAGGCAGGTTTTTATCAGCCGGTTGTATCCGGCGGTATTCGAAGTTTCCCAAATATTACAACTATATACAAAACATTTAAAATCAATAATACAATGAAAGTACTTGTTGCAACAGAAAAACCTTTCTCAAAGGTAGCTGTTGATGGTATCAAAAAAATCGTGGAAGATGCGGGCTATAAATTCGCCGCTCTTGAAAAATACACAAAACCAGAAGAATTACATGCAGCCGTAGCAGATGCGGATGCGTTGATAGTTCGTTCCGATAAAGTTACAAAAGAGGTTATAGACGCCGCAAAAAATCTTAAAATAGTGGTAAGGGCCGGAGCAGGTTTCGATAATCTCGATCTTGCGGCATGTACCTCCCGCGGTATAGTGGCAATGAATACTCCGGGACAGAATTCGAATGCGGTTGCCGAACTTGCGCTTTGCTTTATGATTTACATGAGCAGGAACCAACTTACTGCCGGAACAGGTTCGGAACTTAAAGGCAAGGTTCTGGGTATCCAGGCTTACGGTAATGTAGGACGGCTTGTAGGTAATCTTGCAAAAGGATTCGGAATGACGGTTATGGCTTTCGATCCGTTCGTTCCTGCCGAAGTTATGGAAAAAGAGGGCGTAATGGTTGCCAGGGACCTTGAAGATCTCTATTCTCATTCACACTTCATCTCATTGCATATCCCTGCAACGGAACAAACCAAAAACTCTATCGGATACAATCTCCTCTCAAAAATGCCTAAAGGCGGTTGCCTTGTAAATACCGCCAGGAAAGAGGTTATCAACGAGGAAGAACTTATTAAAGCATTGGAAGATAGGGAAGACCTTAAATACATCACGGATGTAGCTACCGCAAACCACGAGACCATTGCCGCCAAATTCGGAAAACGCGTTTACGGAACTCCTAAAAAAATGGGAGCAGAAACGGCCGAAGCCAATATAAACGCAGGTCTCGCCGCAGCTAACCAGATTGTGGATTTCTTTAAAACAGGAAACAAAAAATTCCAGTTAAATAAATAAAATTAACAAAAACACAAAACAACAATAACAGATTATGGTTAAAGTAAAACCTTTTGCGGCGATCCGCCCTCCAAAAGATATTGCTCACGAAGTAGCTTCACGCCCTTACGACGTACTTAATTCCGTAGAAGCAAAAGCCGAAGCCGGTGAGAAATCATTACTGCATATTATAAAACCGGAAATAGATTTTGATCCCATTGCCGACGAGCACTCCCAGCCGGTCTATGATAAAGCCGTTGAAAACCTGAAAAAATGGCAGGCAAACAAATGGCTGGTTCAGGATTCTCAGGAATATTACTATGTTTACGCACAGACTATGGAAGGCAGAACCCAATACGGTCTTGTAGTTTGCGCCAACGTGGAAGACTATCTTACAGGCAAGATCAAAAAACACGAACTTACCCGTAAAGATAAAGAAGAAGACAGGATGATACACGTAAGGATACAGAACGCCAACGTAGAACCGGTATTCTTTGCTTATCCCGACAATGCAGAAATCAATGCTATAGTAGAGAAAACCATAAAAGCAAAACCTGCCGAATATGACTATACCTCTAAAGTAGACGGATTCGGGCATCATTTCTGGGTAATCGAAAACAAAGAAGATATTGCCAGAATCACCGACATTTTCACCACTATACCTGCATTCTATGTAGCCGACGGACACCACAGAACCGCTGCAGCCGCATTAGTCGGAGAAGAAAAAAGGAAACAAAATCCGAACCATACCGGCAACGAAGAGTACAACTACTTTATGGCGGTGGTATTCCCAGAAAGCCATCTCAAAATAATAGACTACAACCGCGTAGTAAAAGACCTTAACGGAATGACTTCCGAGCAGTTCCTTGAGAAGCTCAAAACGGATTTCGAGGTTGTTAAAAAAGGTTCTGAAATTTACAGGCCGAATGCGCTTCATAACTTCTCTATGTATATGGGCGGAGAATGGTATTCGCTCCAGGCAAAGCAGGGCACATATAACGACTCCGATCCTATCGGTGTGCTCGATGTAACCGTACTCTCAAATCTCGTATTCGACAAGCTCCTGGATATTAAAGACCTCAGGACTTCCAAGAGAATCGATTTCGTAGGCGGTATCAGAGGTTTGGGCGAGCTAAAGAAAAGAGTTGATTCCGGAGAAATGGCGGCGGCTTTCGCACTATATCCCGTTTCCATGAAACAGCTCATAGATATTGCCGATACCGGTAATATCATGCCTCCTAAAACAACATGGTTCGAGCCTAAGCTCCAAAGCGGTTTAGCTATCCATAAATTGGAACGTTAGCCCCCACCCGTACAGAAAGAAAGGTATAGGCCGGCCAGTACAGCAATTTATTCGGATTATAATAATTCTAATATAAATTGCTGCACTGGTCGGCCAAGCGCTTTCTACTAGTATTAACCATAAAGCCGGAGGCGAGAGATGAATACTATATTTTACCATATCTATCTAACAGGTAACAATCGTCAGGATTTTTGCTTTCAACCCTTAGATTTCATCCATATTATCAACAGATTAGCATTAGCTGCTTACGAAAAAAAGGTCAGGATTCTGGGTATACCGCAAACAACCCTTTGGAAAAAAATAGGGAGACCTTTATAGGCCGGCCAGTGCAGCAGCCTATTCGCATCATTCCTTAAAACTCCTGTTAATCAAAAGAATATAGATTATAATAATTATAATCCGAACAGATTTGTGTACCGGTCGGCCCGGCACATTATTTCCTGGCTGCAAACGGCGCAATTAAAATCATTCCGAGCAATATTCCCGATATTATTAAAGGAAATATTTCTTCTCCTCCGGCATCGAAAAGTCCGCCTGTTATAAAATTGAATATAAACTGACCGCATAACCCTATAAATATAGCTATGGAAAATGCCGTCCCCGTCATATCAGGAAAAATACCGCCCAGATGATTAAATACAACCGGATAAGTAGCACCTACTCCAAAGCCTATAAGAGTCATGGAAATATATGCGGCTAAAGGGCTGTCCGGAATTAAATACATTATCACAGCCCCTGCAAAAGCCACGGAAAGATATACGGCAAATACCAGATAATCATTAAACCGCCTCATAAACGAACCCAATGGAAGACGGCCCGCAAGCATCCCGATAGTAAACATGGTAAGGGAAAATGTGGCGGCAGAAGTATCTATCCCATTCAGGGTAAGGAATTTTACAGTAAAGTTTCCGCTTATCCCTTCGAATCCGCTCTGGAAAAACAATATAAAAGATAGTAATATCAGAACAGGATACTTCAATAGTTTCAAAGGATTTATCGCAGCCTTATCTCCCCGCGCCTTTTGTTTCGCATCCGGAAATTTTATAATACAATAATATATTATGGAGGCAAACATTAAAACGGAGATAATTGCAAGCGGTACGGTATAATCGGCTATGACAGTACATAACAAACTCCATGTAAGCGCACCTATACAATAAAAAGCACCGAGCAGGCTAAGATAACGTCCCCGTTTGGTATCGTCAAATATATCTGAAACTAAAGCATTTGTCTCCCCATTAAGGATTCCCCCGCCTAATCCAATCAATAATATACTCGCACGCAACAACGATATATCCGAAAACAGGGCAAGTCCTGTTATTCCGCAAAGCAGAACGCTCTGTCCGGCAACCAGAAGCCATTTATAGCCGAAACGATCTACCACCGGGCCGAAAATCAAAGTTCCCGATATAATACCCGCAGACATTACCGAAGGAAGCGTATTGGTTCCCTCAATATCCGATAAATGAGGTAAAATAGCTCCGAGCGAAAGCATAGCTACGCCGAAAAAAGCAAGACCCGCGCATGCGGCAATAAAAACCTTAAACTGTGAATAAGTATTATTCATACTCTTTAATAATATTAATCAATGATAAACGGCGGCCATCGCTTTGGCTCAGTCCACATCTGGACATGTATCCGCTTTTTATAAAACACACCTAAGATTGTCCGGAATAGCCGCATATAACTCCCAGGATGCTATTTCATCCACTCATATGTAGTATAATGCTCTCCGCACATACCTATAGCTTCATATACCTTCTGTGCCCGGATATTTCTTTTATCCACATAAAGACGCACTCCCTTAATATTTTTATCGGCAAGCGCAGATGATTTTATATACTCATACAAGCATTTAAATACCCCTTTTTTCCTGTATTCCGGTAAAACATAAAGAGACTGTATCCATAATATCAATCCGTTACGCCAGTCGCTCCACTCAAAAGTAATCATAAGGGAACCGGTCACACGAACCTTCCCGGAAGAGTGTACCGTTTCCTGTTTGCAACCGCATCCGGACATATCGGAAAGAACACCCTCCTCTTCACCCGTTTCGGCTACATAAATACGCCCTTTGTTGCTATCCACTATAACCGCTTCAACCCCGTTCCTTAAAACTTCTCTGTCCAGCACAAGATTTTCCGTTTCCAGAGCCATAGCCATCTGAAAATCAGTAATAGTTTCCACATCGGCCAAAGTCGCAATCCTTATATTCATTTCTTTTTTATTAAATTCCATATACCAACCGTTTTTACATACTTCCCACCATTTAAAAATATATAAGAAGTTCTATAGTAGCCTTACTCTGATCCATCTCATCTGAAGTAAATACGTCCATCCTGTCTCTCCTGAAATAATGTTCATAATTCAGCCTCAAAACCGAAGTAACCGGACTGGATTTAAATACAAAGTCAATACCACATGTGACTCTGTTCACACCAAAACCTTTATTTATAAAATCATATCCCATTGCATCCCATCTTACAAGAGGTTCTATCTCCTTAAATATTTTAGACCTTACCGGAAAAGTATATCCTCCCTGAATATAAGTGGCAAACAATGACCTCTTATCATACTTATTATATTTTTCCATTACTTCACACTCGATTTTATAATTCCGGCCTTTATATCTGAGATCCGCTCCCCAGTAAATCAGGTTTAGAGTATCGGCTTTTTTAGAACGATACCCCTTTGCTGTAACTCTCAAACCTTTGTTCATAGATCCGAACAAAACCCTTCCGCCGTAAGAGGGGCCTTCCGTCCATTTAGGATTATTTATTCCAGCCCCGTTATAGATACCGGCATCAAGAGCTATCGGGAACCCTGTTTGCTTAACTACATAATTTACATTAACACCTATATCCCTTGTCCTTTCAAAATACTTCCCTACAAAAGGCCTGTTAGCATAGTCGAGCGGCCCAGGAGAAATCGTATAGCTATTATAAATAGGTATCGAGCATTGTCCCAGAGTTATAGACAATCCCTTTACGGGAGTTAATTTACCGTAAAGATCCAAAACGCTGAACTTACCGTCGGAACTCAATTCCAGAAGGAATTTATAAGAGATCATACTGCTTACATTCCCGTTGATTCCCAATCTGGAATTTCTCACCGAAAACCTGGATTCACCCGATTCCGTATTCAGTTCATATTTCCCTTTAAAAACAAATTCCGGTTTCAATACAACCCTCTCATTCCTGACAGAATCATACGTATAAGTTTTAACAATTCCTTTTTCGGTAAATTTATATCTTACATCTCCTTCCTCCTGGGCATAAATAACACTAAATAAAGATATTGACATTAAAACAAAAAAAAGAACAAGACAGTTACAAAACTTACTCATAAAAATAAAACACAAATTTTAATTATTTAAAGTTGCAAATATACAATAAAGATTAATAAAAAAT